>JBEGKS010000202.1:0-3250 GCA_041183945.1 Bacteroidota bacterium
GTTAGATGTTGTAAGGTCTCATAAGTTTTAACCGGACGAATATTGGCAAATAATTGTAATTCTTTTCTAAGTTTTAATAAACCTTGTTCAGGACGCACTTTAGCAGTTGGGTCGTTATCATATTTAGGATCACCGATGGCTCCAAATAAAATAGCATCGCTAGCTAAACATATTTTAATAGTTTCATCTGGTAAGGGATTTCCAGTTTTATCAATGGCAATAGCGCCCATTAAAGCATTCTCATAACTAAACTCATGCTTGAATTGTTTAGCAATGATATTTAATACCTTAATAGACTGCTCTGTTACTTCTGGACCAATGCCATCTCCTAGGATGACTGCTATTTTCTTTTTCATATTGATAAAGATTTATCTCTTACTATTTATCTACTATTGTTTTTCTTCTATTACTTATTATGGTTTAATTCAAACTTTTCTATCTCTTCTTTCATGCTTAATAAATAATCAATATCGTCGTAGCCATTTAACATACAGGTTTTCTTATACGCATTAATTTCAAAATTTTCAGAAGCCCCAGTTGTATCAATGGTAATGGTTTGCTTTTCTAAATCAATGGTTAATGTAGATTCTGCTGACTGCGCAAAGATGGCTTGTAAAAAAGCATCTGAAACAGTTACAGGCAAGACCCCATTATTTAAAGCATTGTTTTTAAAGATGTCTGCGAAAAAGCTGGACACCACTACTTTAAACCCATAGTCTTGAATAGACCATGCTGCGTGTTCGCGAGAAGAACCACATCCAAAATTTTTAGCAGCTACTAATATCTCGCCACTAAATTGTTTTTGATTTAAAACAAAATCGGGTTTTGGTTTGGACTCATCATCGTTTTCATATCTCCAATCACGAAATAAATTTTTACCAAATCCTTCCTTCGTAGTCGCTTTCAAAAAACGCGCAGGTATGATTTGATCCGTATCTACGTTTTCAATGCGTAGTGGAATAAATCTGCTAGTTATTTTTTGTAATGATTGCATGCTGTTAATTTAACATAGTTCTAATGTCAGTAATCTTTCCTGTTAATAGTGCCGCTGCTGCTGTTAATGGGCTTGCTAATAAAGTTCTAGCCCCAGCACCCTGACGGCCTTCAAAGTTTCTATTGCTAGTACTTATACAATATTCACCTGCTGGTATTTTATCTTCATTCATTCCTAAACAAGCACTACATCCTGCCTGTCTTATTTCAATACCCGCTGCTGTAAATATTTTATCTAAGCCTTCTGCTTTAATTTGTTTAGCCACTTCTTGTGAACCTGGTACAATTAAAGTTTTCACGGAAGCATTTTTTTGTTTGCCTTTGATAATACTTGCAACCAATCTAAAATCTTCAATGCGTGAATTTGTACAAGATCCAATAAATACATATTGAACTGGCATACCTAATAAACTTTGTCCCGCTTCTAAACCCATATAGGCTAATGCTTTTTCAAAGTTTTGTTTTTCTGTAGGATCGCTAATGCTATCCATGGTAGGTACCTTTCCTGTTACAGATAAGCCCATACCTGGATTGGTTCCATAAGTAATCATAGGGTCAATATCTGCTGCATTAATATTTATTTCAAGATCAAATTTTGCATCGGCATCGGAATAAAGTTCTTTCCACTGCGTTAATTTCTTATTCCAATTTTCACCCTGCGGAGCAAAAGGCCTTCCCTTCATATACGCATAAGTTGTTTCATCGGGTGCAATAATGCCACCGCGTGCGCCCATCTCAATACTCATATTACAAATAGTCATTCTTGCTTCCATGCTTAATGCACGAATAGCAGAACCTGCGTATTCAACAAAGTATCCTGTGGCACCACTTGCAGATATTTTTGCAATGATGTATAAAATAATATCTTTTGATACAACTCCATTTTGTAAACTGCCTTCAATATTAATGCGCATTACCTTAGGCTTAGTTTGCATTACACATTGTGCAGCAAAAACCATTTCCACTTCACTAGTACCAATACCAAATGCAATAGAGCCAAATGCACCATGGGTAGAGGTATGACTATCGCCACATACAATGGTCATGCCTGGTTGTGTAATTCCTAATTCGGGGCCAATTACATGCACAATACCTTGGTTAGGATGGCCTAGTCCGTATAATTCAACGCCATGTTTTTTACAGTTCTCTATTAAAGTATCTACTTGAAATTTTGATAATTGATCGGCAATTGGTAAGTGCTGATTCATAGTAGGCACATTGTGATCGGCAGTGGCTACAATTTGATTGGGTCTAAATAATGGAGCGCCTCTTTTTTCTATTCCACTAAAGGCTTGCGGGCTGGTGACCTCATGTATTAAATGCTTATCAATATACAATACCGAAGGGCCCCCTTCAATAATTTTGACAACATGCTTGTCCCAAATTTTATCAAATATTGTTTTTCCCATTGTAATACTTTCTTTCGTTTAGTCTTTCTTATTAGTTTCTTTTATTCTTTCTATTATTTCGAATACGATGTAGCTATTTCTACTAAATCATCGTGTGTAACTTCTTTCTTTTTATCTGCTAATTGTAAAAAAGTTGGATATAAAATATCAATATCATTTCTGGTATACTGATAACCTAGTTTTTGTAATCGATGCGCTAAGGCACTGCGTCCGCTTCTTGCTGTTAAAACAATTTTACTCGCTTCTGCGCCTACTAATTCTGGATCGATGATTTCATAAGTTTGTGCTTCTTTCAAAAATCCATCTTGATGTATACCTGATGAATGTGAAAATGCATTGCCACCCACAATAGCTTTATTGGGTTGCACGCCCATACGCATAATCTCTGCAACCTCATGGCTGATAGGGTTTAGAAGCCTTGTATTAATATTAGTATAATAACCTAAGTCCTTGTGTTGATTTAAAACCATCACTACTTCTTCAAGTGCTGTATTACCTGCACGCTCCCCTAATCCATTAATGGTACACTCAATTTGTCTTGCACCACCCATTACACCGGCTACTGAATTGGCAGTAGCTAAACCTAAGTCGTTATGACAATGACATGATAATATAGCTTTATCAATATTAGGAACATTGTTCACCAAGTATTCCATTTTAGCTTGGTATTGATAAGGCAAACAATAACCTGTTGTATCGGGAATGTTTAAAGTAGTAGCGCCTGCTTTCACTACGGCTTCTATCACTCTAGCTAAATATTCATTTTCTGTACGGCCTGCATCTTCTGCATAAAATTCTACATCGTCTGTAAAGTTGCGCGCTAATTTAACAGCACTCACGGCACGTTC
>JBEGKS010000203.1:0-3245 GCA_041183945.1 Bacteroidota bacterium
TATAATATTCGTTCACAAATTTTTGCGAAAAGTTTACCCATGCCTTTTGTAGTAGGTAATCTAAAGCGTTTAGAATTATTGCGTACACAAACTGAATTAAAAGATAATTTGTGGAAAAATGCCTTGGCCTTACAAAAAGGTTTAAAAGAAAGAGGCTTTGATATTGGTAAAACCGATTCAGTGGTGACACCTGTGTACATGAAAGGGGGCGTAGAAGAAGCCACTCTAATGGTAATGGATTTAAGAGAGAACTATAAAATATTTTGTTCTATTGTTGTGTATCCTGTAATTCCAAAAGGCCATATTATATACAGATTAATTCCTACAGCTGAACATACACAGGAAGAAATTGATTTAACCTTGAAAGCCTTCAGTGAAACAAAAGCGAAATTAGATGCTGGCGCTTATAAGGCGGAAGAAATTCCAGATATGGCGAATAAGTAAAAGACAAGAAAATTTCTAGATAGTATAGAGCAAGATTAGTTAGAGTAAGTCTAATTGATTTTGCTCTTTTTTTAATACCTCAATACTTACATTTAGTTCAAAGCCTATTAGTAAGATTAAGGAATTGAGGTAGATCAAAGTCATGACCACTAGTACCGTTCCAATAGATCCATAAATTTTACTGTAACTGCTAAAATTATTAACCCAATAAGAGAAGCCAAGGGAGGTGATTAACATTAATACAGTAGAAAGCAGGGCGCCAGGAGAATTAAGTGGCCATTTTTCTTTGATAAGGGGTGCGTATTTATAAATAAAGGCATTGCCAAAAAACAGCAGTAATATAATAACACCCCAGCGAACAGTATTCCAATAGGGTACAATAGTTTTTCTTTTGATATCAAATACTTCTTTTAGTAAAGTAGTTAATTGGTCTTGGCCTATGAGTACTAGTAGGCTTGCAAATACCAATAGTATTAAAATAATGGTTAATCGAATGGCTCTCATTCTTTGATGTAAGAAAAAGGGTTTGTTTTGCATGATAGATTTATCAAAACTTCTAATTATGCCAGTCATGGCATTGGATGCGTAAAATAAGAGTAGCAAAAATCCAAAGGAGAATATACCTACGTGCTGACTTAATAAATCGTTAATGATTTCCATGATGAACCGGTAAGTACTTGAGTTAGGGGCAATATCTTTAAAAACAGAAAGTATTTGTTTTTTGACTTTAAAAGCTTTCGGGAAATAGGGAATGATTGAAAATAAAAAAAGAAATCCTGCAGGCAGCGCCATGATTAAGTTAAAAGAAATGGCAGAGGCCCTGTCGTATAAACCTATTGTATTTAATTGGTTGTAAATAAACCTTAATACCTGGTATAAATTAACATGTTGGAAACCCGGAATATAAATTGCTTTTGCTTTTTGTTTTAAAAACAAATAGAAGGGCTTGAAAAGCTTGATGATGGTATTAAGTAGTATGTTAAGGAATTGATTCAAATGAAGGGGTTGTGAGTGGTTGTGAGTGGTTGTTTTGTGTTTAGTTTTTGTTACAATTTTTTTAATTTTATTTACTGAACTTTATTTATTTTTTTTGCTTGGTATTCATCTAGTTTAAGCTGATATTCTTTTGCAAATTTATTATGTTCTTCATAAGTAGCACTGAAATGATGATAACCACTGAAATCGGCCTTGGCTACAAAATAATAATAATTAGTATTGGGGGCGTTTAAAACCAAATCAATGGTTTTAGGTGCGGGTGTGCAAATGGGGCCAGGAGGTAGGCCTGCTTTCTTATAGGTATTATAGGGTGAAGGATTGGTTAAATACTTTTCATAAATACGGGTAAGGGTAAAATCCTGCATAGCATATTTAATAGTAGGACAGGCTTGTAACGGCATTTTTTTCTTCAATCTGTTCTGATAAACACTTGCAATAATGGTTTTATCAGAATCATAATTCGTTTCTTCTTCCACAATGGAAGCTAAAGTGTATACTTCATTTTTGCTAAGTCCAATAGATGTTGCTTTTACTAAGCGATTATTTTTACTCCAAAAAAGGCCTTCTTCTGTTTTCATTTTTTGCAAAAGCTTAGTCATGGGTGTAGACCAATAAAATTCATAGGTATTGGGAATGAATAAGCTAAGCACTTGCGTGGTGTCTGTATCAAAAGGGGCAAGTGAGTCGTTGCTCGTTAAATACTGTATGCAGTCTGCACTATCTATAGCGAATGTATTGGCAATTAGTTTAGCGAGGTCGGCCTTGGTTCTTACTTTGTTTAAAATAAATTTAACCCTTGCTTGTTGGTTGTTTCTAAGTATTCTAATTAAGTTCAGTAAGCTTGTATTTTTATCAATTAAAAATTTACCTGGTTTAATTCTATCTTCTACATTGAATAATTTAGCCAAAACCAAGAAGCTTGTTTTATCTCTAATTATTTTTTTAGCACTTAAGCTATCTGCTAAAGCATCTAATCCTCCCGCATTATATTGAAAGCTTGCTTTTTCTGCACTGAAATGAGTCACCTTAATAAATAGGGTATAGGAACTATATAGTAAGAAGACCAATAAAGCAAGTAAGATCCATTTTTTCATAGGGTAAAGATATTTCATCCTTTTAATACAGAATCAAAATACAATAAAAATCCCTCTCGTTTGCGCGAGAGGGATTAAATATTTTGTATAAGAAGACTTAGGTAAATTTAGTCATTCACCTCTGCCATTGCATATTACTTTTTAGTAGCTGCAGGAACAGTGGCTGGTGCTGTAGCAGGGGCAGTCGCAGGAGCTGCTTGAATAGGAGCCGGAGCAGGTGCTGTAACTGAAGTATTTACTTTATTTAATAAACCTTTATCAGATGCAGTTCCATCAGATTTTAAGAATAAAGTAGAAGTCATCGCTAATAAAGCAATAACTGCAGCGAATATCCAAGTACCTTTTTCAAGTACATCTGTTGTTTGCTTAACGCCCATGAAGTTATTCGTAAGGCCGCCTACATTTGCATTTAAACCGCCACCCTTTGGATTTTGAATTAAGACCATAAATCCAAGGCCTAAACAAGCCACAATAATCAATATCAAGTAAATTGTAATCATTTCTTATGTTTTTCTATAAAGTAATTTATGTCTTGACTCCATAATATCATTGCTTCTTCTTTAATTTTACTTTCTTCCCAATCCCACCAAGCAATACTTTGTAGACTTTCTATCTGATCATCAGTAAATCGTTGCTTAACGTGTTTAGCGGGGTTTCCAGCGACTATTGAAAATGGCAACACATCTTTCGTCACTACTGAACCTGCCGCAA
>JBEGKS010000204.1:0-3244 GCA_041183945.1 Bacteroidota bacterium
TTGTGGTATGTGTAGGCAGTCTTTATTAGACTATGAAAACAGGTTTAAATCGCCCATTAAGATTATTATGGCTGGAATGTCGGGTAAAGTGATGGTCTTAAAATCTGCCACCCATTTATTACCCTTTGGATTTGATGGGGCTATTTTAAAATAAGGTTTGTACACCTAGGGCCAATCTAAACTCATGTTGTAATAGCCATTTTTTTCTGGCCTTCCCCCAAGCATATCCTACAAGAGATCTATCTGCCCCCACAATTCTATGGCAGGGGACTATAACGGCAATTTTATTTTTTCCATTGGCAGCAGCCGCTGCTCGAACAGCATTGGGGTCGCCCATTTTTTTAGCAAGTTCTCCATAACTTAAATTTTTTCCAAAAGGTACTTCGTATAATTCTTTCCAAACCCTTTGTTGAAATTCAGTTCCTTCTTGGTTAATAGCCACGGAAAAACTTCTTCTTTTGCCTGCAAAGTATTCTAAGAGTTCATCTATGCATTGCTGAATCACAGTAGGAGAATTCTCGGATAGCGCTATGCTTGAAACTTTAGCTGCTTCTACAAAAACTAATTCTTCAATACAAAATTCAGAGGCTACTATTTTAATAACACCAATGGGACTATGATAAATTTGTGTGTATTTTGTTTCCATTAACCGATGGGTTGTCCATTTTGCACAGGCTGTGAGGGATGTAATAAGACCACTTCATTTTGGGTATCATAAACGCCTAAAACCAAGCACTCGCTCATAAAGTTGGCAATTTGTTTGGGTGGAAAGTTCACCACAGCTACTACTTGTTTACCAATTAAATTATCAATACTATAATGAGCGGTAATTTGAGCAGATGATTTTTTAATACCCAAGCTTCCAAAATCAATACTTAATTGATAGGCAGGTTTTTTGGCTTTTGCAAAAACTTCCGCCGATAAAATGGTACCGCAACGAATATCTACCTTGGTAAAATCATCCCACTGAATCATAGTTTTATTATTAATCTAATAAATTGGCTAAATCGGTAAGGTCCTTTTGTTTGTATTGCAGGGTAGGGCTATTAAAACATTTTGCAAATTCTAGTAAATGCTTTTTAATAATTTTTACATTTGACAATGCTTTGTAATAACTATTCTTAGGTTCAATATTAGAACGAATCATGTACTGGTCTAAATCCTTTTGTGAAAAAGCATTACCTGTTGTACCCTCTACATAAAACTGAATAAATTCTTGAGGGTTAGTGACCAGTTCTTCAGGATCCCAGTCCGATGCATAAAAAGCTATAATACATTGCTTGGGAATATTGATAAACTGAGCCTGTATTTCTAATTGTTGGCAGAGCT
The DNA here is from genome assembly GCA_041183945.1 of Bacteroidota bacterium. Classification (GTDB taxonomy): domain Bacteria; phylum Bacteroidota; class Bacteroidia; order Chitinophagales; family Chitinophagaceae; genus Sediminibacterium. The sequence continues at coordinate 1,330 of JBEGKS010000204.1, forward strand.
CGGCGTATAATAAAGTATTGGCAATGGCATTCCCTTTTTTAGATTGTAATGGAGCTGAAATTAAAAATTCTTCTGGCTTTTCATAGTTCACTTCTACACCTTTTATTTGATAGTAGTTGAAAAGTATGTTTCTAATTACATTGGCTTGTTCCAAGGGAGTTAAATAGTTATTAAGCTCTAGCCAAATATTGCGTCTAATTTTTTCCATTTGATGACGCAAGCTGTCAATGGCTAATTCAGGGAATTGAAATTTTGTAACGAGTAAGGCACCTTCAAATAGGGAAGGGTCGGGCTTGGACTTCCATTCTACGAAGGCTTCTTTTAAATCTTGCAAACGCAGTTTGTATATCATTATTTCAATGCGTTCCAAAGTAGCTTCGTCTAAAGTATTTTCCCAAAGATGTTCTAGGTCAGGTATTATGGGTGTGCCGTAATTCAGCAACCTACCTGCAATGGTATTAAAGACTTCTTCGTCAGGATCGTCTATTAGCTTAAATAGGGCGTTAATTTCAGCTTCTTTTGGCATAGTTTAAACTAATGTTTGGTTTCAATTATTATTCAAATCAACGAAATATATCGTCAAAAATGGTTTTAACTTATCCCATCTATGTGGATATATTTAACAATTGTTTACATAATAAATAGAATTATTAAACGTTCGGGTAAATAATACAGAATAATGCCTAGTCTTATTGTTAATTGCCTTTTCTTTGTATATTATAACGAACACTATGTCAAACAATAATGTGCATACCCCGAAGTTCCCTGTAATGGCAAATTCATTACATGCAGAATTGAAGAGAAGAGTGAATCTATATTTAGAAGACCATGCTATTAAAGCAACAGGAAATTTTAAATTGTTTTCTAAAGCCATTATATTAATGAGCCTTTTTGTAATTACTTATATTCACTTAATTTTTTTCACACCTCCTGTATTATATGCGATTTTGGAATGTTTCTTATTTGGAGGCCTTATTGCCGCCATTGGATTTAACGTTATGCACGATGGAAGTCATGGTAGTTTTAGTAAATACGCTTGGTTAAATAAATTAGCGTCTTCTTCTATTAGTGTGCTAGGTGCAAGCCGTTTTATGTGGGCGATGAAGCATGTAACCTTACACCATACTTTTACCAATATTGATGGCGTTGATGATGATATTGAAGTAGGTGTTTTAATGAGAATGGCTCCTACGCAGAAGCATTATCTATTACATCGTTTTCAGCATATTTATTTTTGGGTTTTATATATGCTACTTTATATCTTTTGGATATTTTTTGCAGATTATAAAAAGTACTTTTCTAAAAAAATTGGTTCTGTTGCTATTAGCGATATGAGCTTTGCTGAACATTTTGAATTTTGGGCAGTGAAAGTATACCATGCTTTTGTATTTGTGGTATTGCCTATATATATGTTGGGTTGGGTTAGCTGGTTAGTAGGTTTCTTAGTAGTTGGCTGTTTTGCAGGCTTTGTATTAAGTATTGTATTTCAACTAGCACATACCGTTACTGAAACTGAATTTCCTTTGGCCAATCAACCTGAGAATAAAATGCCTGATGAGTTCGCAGTGCACCAAATTCAAACCACTGCTAATTTTGCGACGAAGAGTAAATTAGTAAGTTGGTTAGTAGGAGGGTTGAACTTTCAAATAGAGCATCATTTGTTCCCTAAAATCTCTCATGTGCATTATCCTGCTATTTCTAAAATAGTAAAACAAACCTGTGCCGATTTTAAATTAAAATACATTGAATACCCAACGGTAATTAGTGCCATTAAAGCGCACGTTCAATACCTTAAATTAATGAGTAAGCCTTCCTTTCAATAAAACTTACAAGCTTAAGATTTAATAAAAAAAGGTCCCCGATTTATCGAGGACCTTTTTTAGTAATATGAGTATTGTAGGTTAATATATATATG
>JBEGKS010000205.1:0-3218 GCA_041183945.1 Bacteroidota bacterium
ACTGTCATCAAGCCTGAAGACTTCACAGACAACAGTGTTTTAGAACAAACCGAAGAGGAAGAAACACCTAATTTACCTGAAGAAACTGACGGCTACGAGGCTGAATCAAACGAAGAAGATGCCAGCCCTGAAAGCCCTGTGGAATAGTCCATCTAAGTCTTACCCTTCTTCTATTTTTTTTCAAAATTATAGTCTTGATATAATGACAGAACCTAGTTCTCATTGTATCTTCGTGTTATGAATTCAAGTTTAACTTTTGAAGAACTTAATCAGGCTGCCGCTACATTTGGCACACCACTCTATGTGTACCATGGTGAAAAAATTGAAAGCCAATACCAAAACCTATTGACACATTTTTCAACAAAGTCAACCCGATTTTTTTACGCTTGTAAATCACTTACCAATATTCATATTTTAAACCTTGTTAAAAATGTGGGTTGCAATATCGACTGCAGCTCTATTAATGAAGTTAAATTAGCCTTGCATGTTGGATTTGATGCTGAAAATATTTTATACACTAGCAATAGTATTGCTTTTGAAGAAATAAAAGAAGCCGTAAGTTTAGGCGTACATGTCAATATTGATAGCCTTTCTAATTTAGAAAAATTTGGCGCTGCCTTCGGCGGAAGATACCCAGTGGGTATTAGAATTAGACCCGATATTATGGCAGGAGGTAATTTAAAAATTTCTACGGGACATAATAAAAGCAAGTTTGGTATTCCTTATACTGAAAAAGAAGCCTTAAAAAATATTCAAACAAAGTATGGTATTAAAATTTCTGCTTTACATATACATACAGGTAGTGAAATAAAAGATGTAGCCGTGTTTTTACAATCGGCTCAAGTATTTGAAGAATTATTGCCCGATTTTCCTACAGTGAATATATTAGATTTTGGAGGTGGCTTTAAAGTACCTTATATGCCAGAGGAAAAAGGAACAGATATTGCTATGCTGGGTGCGGAAGTGAATAAAATTATGGAGAAGCTATCGGCTACCACGGGACGTAATTTAACTGCTTGGTTTGAACCAGGAAAATATTTAGTGAGCGAGTCGGGCTATTTTATTACACAGGTAAATGTTTTAAAAAAATCGGGCGATATTGAATTTGCAGGCATTAATACTGGCTTAAACCATTTAATAAGGCCTATGTTTTACGACGCCTACCATCATATTGTAAATATATCTGCACCTAATAAAGAAGAAAAAAAATATGCAGTGGTAGGTAATATTTGCGAGACCGATACTTTTGCTTGGGACCGTCCTATTGCCAGTATTGAAGAAGGCGACTACTTAGTATTTTTTAATGCAGGCGCTTATGGTTATGAAATGTCTAGTAATTATAATGCCAGGTATAAGCCAGCACAAGTATTATATAAAAATGGTACTGCCACTTTAATAAGCAGGGCCGATACTTTCGAGGACTTACTTCGTTTACAAACACCATTACGCTAATTATTATGATTGAAATACAAAATATTAGCAAAAAATTTGGCGACAAAGTTGTCATTGACGATATCAGCGCTGAATTTAAACCCGGTATCTGTAATTTAATTATAGGCACTAGTGGAAGTGGTAAAACTGTTTTGGTAAAATGTATTGTTGATTTATTAAAAGCCGATAAAGGCGAAATAGTATTCGACAAAAGTATTTTATCGAAAATGGATAAAGAAGAGCGCAAAGAATTAAGGCAAAACCTAGGCATGCTATTTCAAGGGAATGCCTTATTTGACTCTTTAACAGTGGAAGACAATGTAAAGTTTCCATTAGATATGTTTTCTACATTAAGTGTTGCGGAGAAAAAAATAAAAGTGAATGAGATTTTAGCCCGTGTTCAATTAGAAGGGGTGAATGGTAAATTTCCTGCTGAATTAAGTGGAGGAATGAAAAAAAGAGTAGGATTAGCCCGTGCCTTAGTCATGAAACCCAAATATTTATTCTGTGACGAACCTAATTCAGGTTTAGACCCTCAAACCTCTATGGTCATTGATAAATTAATACATGAACTCACGGTTGAATTTAATATCACTACCATTGTAGTTACCCATGACATGAATAGTGTGATGGAAATTGGTAATCATATTATTTATTTATACCAAGGTAAAAAAGAATGGGAAGGTTCTAATAAAGACATTATATATAGCGAGAACAAACTACTCAATAATTTTATTTTCGCTTCTGAGTTTTTACAAGATGCCAAGGCCATGCGCATGCAGTCCAACCTTTCTAAATAATTTAATCAAGACAATTCATTAAAATTCCAAAATAAACAAAACCTAAACTCATAGTATGAAATACATTTTTGCCACCTTATTTAGTTTTTTACTTATTAGTCAATTGGAGGCTCAAGTAAACGGCGACCCAGGCGCTCCCTATTTAAAGAATAATAAAATACCCCCCTTCTCTATTACTTCAGTGAATGGCAAGGAAATCACGAATAAGCAAATGCCATCTTACCCTTTTACCTGTATTATTATTTTTAGCCCAGACTGCCCACATTGTGAAAAAGAGGCAGGCGATATCAATAAATATGCAGATAAGTTTAAAAACGTATTATTTATTTGGGATAGCTACCGCGATATGGAGTCTATTAAGAAATTTGCTGCTAAGTACAATTTAGTGGATAAGCCCAATGTAATAATTGGCCGCGACCCTAATTTTACCCTACCCACTTTTTACCGTCCAAGAATGACTCCCTTTGTAGCCTTATACCAAAAAGGGGTATTGTTAAAAGTATATGAACAAGGAGCAGATGTTTTTGAATTGATTAAAATAATAGAAGGTAAATAACTAACTTTGTCCCGTAAAAATAAAACACACAAATAAAAATTATATTATATGAAAGTTACCGTAGTGGGTGCAGGAGCAGTTGGCGCAACATGTGCAGACAATATTGCCCGCAAAGAATTAGCCGAAGAATTAGTCTTATTAGATATTAAAGAAGGATTTGCAGAAGGTAAAGCACAGGACATGATGCAGACCGCTGCCTTATTAGGATTTGATACAAAAATTAGTGGTAGCACCAACGATTACAGCAAAACAGCGAATTCTGATGTAGTGGTAATTACTTCTGGTTTACCTCGTAAGCCAGGAATGACACGTGAAGAATTAATTGGAACAAATGCAGGTATCGTGAAAGGTGTTTGTGAGAATATATTAAAGCATTCACCGAATGCTATTATTATTGTTATTAGTAACCCAATGGACACCATGACTTACTT
>JBEGKS010000206.1:0-3206 GCA_041183945.1 Bacteroidota bacterium
GTAGCCGACTCTAAACTTACTACAGGAATACCTGCATGCTTAATAAATTGTTTGATAATTTTTTCACTGTAATCTGCTTCTTTATCTACTAAGCCTGGAAAAGTACGAATACAAAGTATATCAAAATAATTTCCTAAAATAGGTGCTGCATCTTTAATGTGTTCCACTGTGGTTCCATTCATAATAGCACCTTCTTCAAACTCTAAGGCCCAGCCTTCCTTATCAACATTAAATACAATGGGCTCCATCCCTAAATTTTGAGCAGCTACTTGAGTACTTAATCTTGTTCTTAAACTTGGATTTAAAAAAAGTAGTCCAATACGTTTATCTGCACCCAATTTTTTATCACTAAAAGGCGATTTCTTATAGGCAAGGGCCTTTGCTACTAAAGCATTAATATCCTGCACATCCTTTACTGATATAAATTGTTTCATAGTAAAACTTTACACTGTTTTATTTAAAATTTGAGCAGTGGCCTCACTTAAGCCTTTTAAAAATAGTTCTATCTCAGCATTACTTATAGATAAAGAAGGTAATAAACGAATCACATTCGGCTTTGCTTCTCCAGTAAATATTTTATAATTATTCAATAAAACTTTTCTACTATCTTCTAGTCCTGCTTCCATTTCAAATCCAATCATTAATCCCTTACCTCTTACTGCCTTCACTCCTTTAGTATTTTTCAAAGCCTCCATTAAGGCTTTTCCTTTTTCATTGGCTGCTTCCATTAAATTTTCTTTCTCCATTACTTCCAATACCGCCAAGGCAGCAGCACAGGCTAAAGGGTTGCCTCCAAAAGTAGTACCCAATAAACCAAACTTTGCTTTAATATGAGGGGCTATTAAAATGCCTCCAATAGGAAAGCCATTGCCCATTCCTTTTGCCATTGAATAAATATCGGCGTTCACGCCTGCATAGTCATGTGCAAAGAATTTACCAGAACGGCCATATCCACATTGAACGCTATCGGCTATATATACTGCACCATGTTTATCACATAATGTACGAATGGTTTGTAAAAAAATATTGTTTGCTTCATATATACCTGCTACTCCCTGTATGCCTTCAATAATAACACCCGCAATTTCATCACCTTGTTTTGCAAAACAGGCTGTTAAGGCTTCTACATCATTGAAGGGTAAGAAGATAATATTATCGGTTTCATTTACAGGCGCTATAATACTAGGATTATCGGTAGCAGCAACAGCTAAAGAAGTTCTTCCATGAAAAGATTTTGAAAAGGCAATAATTTTTTTTCTACCTGTATGAAAGGAGGCTAATTTTAAAGCATTCTCATTCGCCTCTGCACCACTATTGCATAAAAATAATTGATAGTCTTGCTTGCCACTTAATTTATTTAAAGCAGCTGCCAATTCTTCTTGAATAGGCATGATTACCGAATTGGAATAAAAAGCCATGGCATGTAACTGCGTTTCAATTCTTTTTACCCAATGCGGATGCGTATGGCCAATACTAATGACCGCATGGCCTCCATACATGTCTAAGTATTCGGTACCCTTATCATCCCAAACATGAGATCCCAAGGCCTTGGTAATGGCAATAGGTTGTAATGGATATACTTGAAATAAAGACATTTTGTTTTTTTTAAAAATTACTTGCTTTTAATTGAATGCCTGCTGTTTCTTCCAAGCCCATCATTAAATTCATATTTTGTACTGCCTGACCCACTGCACCTTTTAATAAATTATCAATGGCCGTGTGCACTACTATTTTATTTTCTTTTTGTTCAATATGTATTAAACATTTATTGGTGTTCACAACTTGTTTTAAATCAATAGGACTTAATGATACATGGGTAAAAGGATGACCCTTATAATAGTCGGTATAAATTTTATTGAGTGCATCTAAACCTAAGCTAGTTTCCAAAATACTACTTACAAAAATACCTCTTGTAAAATCGCCTCTCCATGGAACAAAATGAACCGATGCATTTTGATGACCTTGTAATTGATCTAAACTTTCTTGTATCTCATGCAAGTGTTGATGCTCCAAAGTTTTATAAGGTTGAATATTATTCGCTCTCCAACTAAAATGACTAGTGTTAGATAAACCTTGTCCAGCTCCTGTGGAACCTGTAATACCCGTAGTATACACTTCTTTCAATAAACCTTTTGCCCCCAAGGGTAATAGTCCTAATTGAATAGCCGTTGCAAAGCAACCAGGGTTGGCAATATTTTGCGCTTTTTGAATAGCTACTTTGTTTAATTCTGGTAAGCCATATACAAAATTTCTTTCTCCTTGTTTAGAACTAGCCGCTAATCTAAAATCTTGAGACAAATCAATGATTTTTACTTTGGGAGAAATAGTATTCGATGCTAAAAACTTCAACGCCTCTCCATGCCCTACACATAAAAACAAAATATCAATATTATCTTGAAGAGTATTTGTGAAAACTAAATCGGTATCGCCTAATAAGTCGGCATGCACTGAACTTATTAATTGACCGGCACTACTAGTACTATGCACAAAATTAATTTGCACTTGCGCATGGCGAATCAATACACGCAGCAATTCACCACCTGTATACCCTGCGCCACCCACAATACCTATATTTAGTTTTTGCATCTTCGTTATTTTATACTTTAATCGATAATACTTTATCGTTTACTTTTTATTCGATTCTTTTATTTGATGAAAGATACTTACTTGGTTACCAAATATTTTGGTGAAGCCTCTTACATCATTACCTGTCCAGCCTGTATTCATTTCTCCATACTTTCCAAACTTCGCACTCATTAAATCGTTGGCCGATTCAATACCTATAATTTGAAAACGATAAGGATGAAGTTGTATAGACACTGTTCCTGTTACTTGTTCTTGTGTACTTGTAAAATAAGCTTCCATATCACGCATTACCGGGTCTAGTATTTGACCCTCATGCAACCAGTTGCCATAGAACTGCGCCAGTTGGTCTTTCCATGATAATTGCCATTTTGTTAAAACATGTTTTTCTAAAGCATGGTGTGCCTTTATAATAACCATGGGGCCTGCTGCTTCAAAACCCACACGGCCTTTAATACCAATAATGGTATCACCTACATGAATATCTCTACCAATACCATAGGCTGATGCTATCGATTGTATATACTGAATAGCTTCAGTAGGATGATTAAAGGTTTTATTATTCACCAATTTAATTTCTCCTTTTTCAAAACCAATCACCATTTCTTCTTCTTGCCCTTGCT
>JBEGKS010000207.1:0-3179 GCA_041183945.1 Bacteroidota bacterium
GATTTTTATTTAAGCATTTTAAATATATTTAATTGAATTAAAACGATGTTAATTTTTCAACTCGAGTTGCCGTTGCTCGAGTCAGCTTGCGATTTTTATTAACTCGAATCGCAACACTAATGTATCTTAACTAAAGCTTTTTTGTTTGGACATAAAAATAAAGTTTTGTAATCTTTAGCTTTATTAATAATAATAGGTTTTCTGTTTGAGTTAAGGCAAAAAACCGTTTTTTTAAAAGATAAAAGTTTGCCATACCATCCCAATGCAATGCAATTTGTCGTTGAATTAAAAGATGCTGTAAAAACCTATACCTATTATTCGGTTGGGGGTGGGTTTATTGAAGAGCAAATAGAGAAAGATAAAAACATTACTTATCATACAATTTCACAAAATAGCAATGCAAAGGAGTTAGAAGTGCCTTTTGATTTTAAAAATGCCGATGAGTTATTACATTGGTGTATTAAAACGGGACTTCCTATTTGTGAAATTGTCAAAGAAAATGAGAAAACCATTAGAGATGAAATTCAAGTGGCTCCTGCCTTAGATCATATCTGGGAAATAATGTTAACCTGTATTTATAAAGGTTGCCATACTGAAGGCGAACTTCCAGGTGGCTTGTTTGTACAAAGAAGAGCCTTTGCTTTAAATAAAAAATTATTAAATGGTGCTAGTTATTCAAATATGAATGAGTGGATGGACGCCATCAAAAATACAGGTCATAATTTTTCAACCATCTTAGACTGGGTAAGTTGTTTTGCTTTAGCAGTGAACGAGCAGAACGCCTCTTTTGGAAGAGTGGTCACAGCTCCCACCAATGGAGCTGCTGGAGTGGTGTCTGCGGTATTATTATATGCTTTATTATTTTCAGAAAAGAATAATGCAGAAACGGTTTCTAATTTTTTATTAACAGCAAGTGCCATTGGTATATTATTTAAAAATGGGGCTACTATTTCCGCTGCCATGGGAGGATGTCAAGCAGAAATTGGTGTTTCTTCTGCCATGGCTGCTGCGGCACTCACTGAATTATTAGGAGGTAATCAAAAGCAAACCATGATGGCTGCTGAAATTGCGATGGAACATCATTTAGGATTAACCTGTGATCCGGTAGGAGGTTTGGTGCAAATTCCATGTATTGAAAGAAATACCATGGGTGCCATTAAAGCCATTACAGCTGCTCAACTAGCTTTACAAAGTAAACCCGATTTTGCCTTGGTAAGTTTGGATAAAGTCATTAAGACAATGTGGAATACAGCACTTGACATGAGTGTTAAGTACAAAGAAACTGCTGAAGGTGGTTTAGCGATGCAAATTCCAATAGGACTGGCTGAGTGTTAAGCAAACTATTAGTTAATTAGAACTATACTTATCCATCGAATTTATCTAGTCCATTAGAACTATACTATTCCATAGAACTTATCTAGTCTATCTCTACTAAAGAATAATCTTGTATCACATTATAAAGTGTACCTCTTTCCACTGGCTTGCGATGGGCTTGTTTAATTAAGCGTACCAATTCTTCTGTAGTCATAACAGGGGTTTGTTCTTCACTTCCTGCCATTGAATAAATTTTAGTGGTATCGTCTATAGTGCCGTCGATATCGTTTACGCCATAGCTTAATGTAAGTTGTGCAATTTCACGACCTAGCATTGGCCAGTAGGCTTTCACATGCGGGAAATTATCTAAGTACAAACGAGATATCGCATACATTTTTAAATCATTGGCCATGGTAGACTCTGGAACATCATGCATATCATTGTCCTTGTTTCTAAATTTCAATGGAATGAAAGTATTAAAGCCCTTGGTTTCATCTTGCAGTTGTCTTAGTCTTTCCATATGGTCAATACGGTGTTCAGCTTTTTCAATATGACCATATAATAAAGTAGCATTACTATGCATGCCTAAATTATGCGCAGTTCTATGAATATGCAACCACTGGTCACCGGTAGCTTTATCGGCACAAATAATATTTCTAATGTCTGGATGAAAAATTTCAGCGCCACCACCTGGTAAAGAATCAAGACCTGCTTCATGTGCTCGTTTCATACCTTCTTCGGTACTTAGATTTGCTTTACGGAACATGTAATCTAATTCGACAGGAGTGAAGCCTTTGATATGTAATTCAGGACGATGTGCTTTAATGGCTTTTAATAATGTAATGAAAAATTCTAAAGTTAATTTAGGATGCACACCTCCCACAATATGCACTTCGGTAACAGGTTTGCCATCGTATGATTTTACAATGTCCATCATTTGGTCAATGGTTAGTTCCCAACCTTCTTCTTTATGAGCATATAATTTTGAGTAAGAACAAAATTTGCAAGAGAAAACGCAAACATTAGTAGGTTCAATATGAAAGTTCTTATTAAAGTATGTGGTATCGCCGTGTAAAGATTCTCTTTTCCAATTCGCTAAAGCTCCAACATAGGGGAGTGATGCTTTCTCAAATAAATAAACGCCTTCGTCAAAACTAATGCGTTCGTTATGAATAACTTTATTTCCTATTTTTTGTAAAAGATTGTCTTTTTCTGAAGCAATAATGATTTCGATATTAGCTGTACCCATTGTCCACATATTTAGACTGCAAAGTTACCAAATATCTGAATAATTATGGTGTTAAAATGCACTAATAAAAATCATATTATTCATTTTTATTTCGCTTATTAGCCTATTAAAATACCTGCAATGCTTGCCGATAAATAAGAGGCAAGGGTTCCACAAAGAAGTGCTTTCAAACCTAGTTCAGCTAAGTCCTTACGGCGATTAGGAGCCAATTCGCTAATTCCACCAATAAGCATACCCACGCTACTAAAATTAGCAAAGCCACAAATAGCTATACTTACAATTAGTAATCCTTTCTCTGTAATAATGGGCACTACTTTACTAGTTAAACTTTTAAAAGCCACAAATTCATTAATGGTTAATTTTTGTCCAAGTAAGGTGGCTGCATTTTGAATATCGGCAGTTGGAATACCCATGGCCCATGCCATTGGATAAAATAATTTACCAAATAAAAAGTTTAAGCTTAAATGTAAGTTCGGGTTAAATAAATGTCCAATTGAAAGCATACACCAGTCAATCATAGCAATTAAAGCAATAAAACCAATTAACATGGCAATAACGTTCATGGCTAATTTAAATCCATCACCGGCACCATGTGTAATGGCGTCAATGGTATTGC
>JBEGKS010000208.1:0-3173 GCA_041183945.1 Bacteroidota bacterium
GAGCAGTACCGTGATGCGGTGAAAAAAGGCATTCAGCATTGTATGCGAGGCGACGTATTTCAAATTGTATTAAGTAGAAGGTTCCAGCAAAGCTTCCAAGGCGATGAGTTTAACGTTTACAGAACACTTAGAAATATTAATCCCTCTCCTTATTTATTCTTCTTTGATTACGGCGATTATAAATTAATGGGCTCTTCTCCAGAAGCGCAAATTATTATTAAAAATGGAAAGGCCATTGTGCATCCAATTGCAGGTACTTTTAAAAGAACTGGGGATGAAGCCAAGGATGCAGCAATGACTCAGCAATTATTAGACGATCCTAAAGAAAATGCGGAGCATGTAATGTTAGTGGATTTAGCTAGAAACGATTTAAGCCGTGTTTGTACTGAAGTTAAAGTAAAACAATACCGACAAGTACATTATTATAGTCATGTGATTCATTTAGTAAGTGAAGTAGAAGGGGTAGTGGCAAAAGAGGCTAATCCTTTGCAATTAGTTTCTAAAACTTTTCCTGCGGGCACCTTAAGTGGTGCACCTAAGTTTAAAGCCATGCAGTTAATTGATGCCATTGAGCCTACTAAGAGGTCTTATTATGGAGGTTGTATTGGTTTTCTAGGTTTTGATGGTTCTTGCAACCAAGCCATTATGATTCGTACTTTTTTAAGTAAGCATAATACACTTAATTATCAAGCCGGGGCAGGGGTAGTGGCTGCCAGTGTGCCAGAAAATGAATTGCAGGAAGTAAATAATAAATTGAACGCCTTAAAAACGGCCATTGTATTAGCAGAAAAAATACATGGCTAATTTTTGAATATAGAACTATCATTCTTGAACATAGAAATAAGTGAAAATGAAAATATTGGTTTTTGATAATTACGATTCCTTTACCTACAACCTAGTACAGTTGATTAGGGAAATAGCGCCCATGGCTTCTTTGGAAGTGCATAGAAACAATGAGATTGCTTTAGAGGATATAAAAGCTTTTGATAAAATTTTATTATCACCTGGTCCGGGTTTACCTTCTGAGTCGGGTTTGTTATTGCCGCTTTTAAAAGAGTATGCAGCTAGTAAATCTATTTTCGGTGTCTGTTTGGGTCAACAAGCAATTGGAGAAAATTTTGGAGGGAAGCTTACCAACCTTAGCAAGGTTTATCATGGTGTAGCAACACCTGTGCATATTACTACTGCATCTAGTTTATTTGAAGGAATGCCTACAACATTTAATGTGGGTCGTTATCATAGTTGGGTGGTAGATGAAAATAATTTCCCAGCCGATTTAGTAGTGACTTCTAAAGACGATCAAGGTTTTATTATGTCCTTAGAACATAAAAAATATGATGTGAAAGGGGTTCAATACCATCCAGAAAGCGTGTTAACACCTATGGGTGCTACCATTATAAAAAATTGGTTAAAAAAATAAGTATGAAAAAATTATTACAATATTTATTTGAGCATAAGACCTTGACTAGAGAGCAGGCTAGGGAGGTACTTGTGGAAATTTCTCAAGGCAAGTACAACGAACATGAAATTACTTCCTTTGTGACAGTTTATTTAATGCGCAGTATTACCATTGAAGAATTAATGGGTTTTAGAGATGCCTTACTTTCTTTAGCAGTGAAAGTGAATTTAGGGGTAGACGATGCAATTGATATAGTAGGAACCGGGGGTGATGGGAAGGATACTTTTAATATATCCACACTTGCTTGTTTTATAGTAGCTGGGGCGGGACAGAAAGTAGTGAAGCATGGTAACTATGGCGCTTCTAGTGTAAGCGGGGCTTCGAATGTGATGGAGCAAATGGGCTATGTATTTAAAAATGAAGAAGCCTCCTTGGCTAAAGAAGTAAAAGAGGCGGGTATATGTTTTTTACATGCGCCTTTATTTCATCCTGCTTTAAAAACGGTAGGTCCTATTCGAAGAAATATAGGGGTGCGTACTTTTTTTAATATGCTAGGGCCTATTGTGAATCCTGCTCAACCAAAGTTTCAATTAATTGGAGTCTATAATTTAGAGATGGCGAGAATTTACAATTACTTGTTACAGTCCATAGGCAAAGATTTTACCTTAATACATAGTTTAGATGGTTATGATGAAATTGCTTTAACCACCGATACAAAAGTTATAAATAATAAAGGTGAGTATATTATGACACCTTATCAGTTGGGTAAGAAAAAAGTATTTAGTGAGGAGTTGCATGGAGGAAAGACAGTAGAAGAGGCGGCTGCCATTTTTAAAAATATTATTCAAGGCAAGGGAACCTGGTCACAAAATGCAGTGGTATTATCGAATGCGGCCATGGCTTTATTTGTAACAGGCAAGTATGAAACTTATGAATTAGCTTTTCAAGCGGCGGTTAAAAGTTTAGAGTCGGGAGCTGCTTATAAAAGTTTAGAAAAATTAATTAGTTTACAATGAGTAGTAAAATTATAAGTACGAATATATTAGCGACCATCGTGGCTCATAAGTTTAAGGAAGTGGCTGCGCGTAAAAATGAAATTAGTATTTCGCAATTAGAAGCTATGCCCTTATTTTCCAAACAAGCTCTTTCTTTAAAATCGAATTTATTAAAGCAGAATACTACGGGCATTATTGCAGAATTTAAAAGAAGGTCCCCTTCTAAAGGCATTATTAATGACAAAGCTTCGGTAAAAGAAGTAACAGCAGCCTACCATGCATATGGTGCCGCGGGTATTTCTGTATTAACCGATGCTGAATTTTTTGGAGGTAGTTTAGATGATTTATCTATAGCTATTCAAAATGAAATACCCGTATTAAGAAAAGAATTTATTATAGATGAGTTTCAAATTATTGAAGCAAAGGCTTATGGCGCTTCAGTGATATTATTAATTGCTTCATGCTTAACACCCGCCACTACGGAATTATTAGCGGGTACGGCGAAAGAGCTAGGTATGGAAGTTTTATTAGAATTACACGACGAAACAGAACTAGAACATATTTGCGATGAAGTAGATTTTGTGGGTATAAACAACAGAAGTTTAAAGTCTTTTGAAGTGAATATTAATCATTCATTAGAACTTAAAAATAAACTACCTAAAGGGAAATTAAGTATTGCTGAAAGTGGTATTTATAGTGAAGAGACTTATCGATTATTAAAAAAAGAAGGCTTCGATGGTTTTTTAATGGGAGAATATTTTATGAAAAAGGAAAATCCA
>JBEGKS010000209.1:0-3162 GCA_041183945.1 Bacteroidota bacterium
CTTTTCACTACAGCCAGGGTACTCATACACTGCATGGCTAATACATAAAATACCATTAGGGATAAAGCAGCCGCTAAACTATACACAGGCGTGCCATCAGGCTTTACCGCCGCTTTAAGTTTTTCTCTAAGTGAGCGATTATCCCATTCCTCCACACTATATAAAGTGGCCATGGTACCCACAAATACTTCTCTTGCTGCAAAAGAAGTAACAAGGGCAATACCTATTTTCCAATCAAAGCCCATGGGCGCAATTACTGGTTCTAATTTTTTTCCTAAAATACCTGCATAAGAGTTTTCTAGTTTTTCACTACTATACTGCTTTTCTATTTGCTTAAGCGTCTTCGTGTTTTCAGTATTTGATTGCAGGGCATCATTATTTGCAAGCACTAATTTTTGCGCTGCATAATTTTCATTAATTTTTTGCATACGTGCAGAAGGGCCATAGCTACTCAAAAACCATAAGAGTATACTAATTACTATAATCACCTTACCTGCATCTCTTACAAATATGCCTGCTTTCTGTATCATGGTAGTGCCCACATTTTTCCAACGAGGGGCGCGGTACACAGGTAGCTCTAATATAAAATAACTTTTCTCTTTAATATTTATAAACCATTTCAAAACTGTACTTGCTAAAAGGGCCATTACAATACCCATTAAGTATAATCCCATCATCACTAGTCCTTGTAAACTTAAAAAACCAAAGTACATTCTATCATCTATCACCAGCGATATTAAAATGGTATACACCGGAAGTCTTGCACTGCAACTCATAAAAGGCGTTACCATAATAGTAAGAAGTCGCTCTTTTTTATTTTCAATATTTCTAGCACTCATAATAGCAGGCACTGCACAAGCAAAACCACTAATCATGGGCATCACACTTTTTCCATTTAAACCTGCTTTGCGCATTAGCTTATCGCTTAAAAAACTTATACGCGCCATATAACCTGTGTCTTCTAATAAAGTAATCAGTCCAAATAAAATCATGATTTGCGGCACGAATACCACAATGCCTCCAATACCCGCCACCAGTCCATTCACGAGTAAGTCCTCCCACCAAACACTCGGCAGCACTGTGTTTAAATAAGTAGTCAAATTAGTAAATATCCATTCAATGCCATCCATGGGAAATTTCGCCATCCAAAAAACCGATTGAAATAAAACAAATAATACAGAAAGTAAAATAGCATAACCACCTACACGATGTAAAAAAATAGAATCTAATTTTTCTGATCTTTTTTTATTGGCTGTAGGATCGGGGGTGGTTACCCTTGTTTTCATTATCTCACTAATATGACTATAGCGTTCTAATATTTCCTGTGCCTGGGTTTTGGTATGATTAAAATCGTTGTCAATTTCAATTTGCTCAATCTCCTGTTGCATTTCTTTATCTAATGGAAATGTTTCATGATGCATTAAATAATGCAGCGCAGCATAATCGCTATGGGTAGGATATAATTTTTTAAAAGCGTCAATAGCAGCGGGCGCTAGTTTTTTATTATCAATAAAACTCTCCTGATTTTTTGATCGCGTAGTTTGTATGATATTCGTTAAAGCCGTTTTTAATTCAGTAAGTCCTTTATTTTTTCTAGCATCAACGGCTACCACAGGAATACCTAAATCTTCTTGCAGTCCTGCTATATCAATTTTAATTCCTTTTTTAGCAGCCAAGTCATTCATGGTAAGTGCTAATACTACCGGAATTTTTAAATCTATAATTTGACTACAAAAAAGTAAGTTTCTTTTTAAATTACTTGCATCAGCAATGAGTAATATTAAATCTGTTTTCACTTCTTCATCCACACCCATCAGTACTTTATAGGCCACCCACTCATCTTCTCTTTTGGGATAAAAACTATAAGTACCTGGTAAATCAATGAGGGTAGTAGGCTGGCCTGCTAATTGCATTTGGCCTGTTTTCTTGTCTACGGTAACGCCCGGAAAATTGCCCACTTTTTGGTGCATACCCGTAAGTGCGTTAAAAAGAGAACTTTTTCCGCTATTGGGGTTGCCCACTAATGCAATATGTATACCGGCATTCATGTGGTCGCAAAGCTAGGTTTTATGATTGGGCTAGACTTACGAAATTAGAAATTGAGCAGAGCGGGAAAGATGATAAAAATCATATCAAATTTTAGGCTTCCGAGTGTTTTGCTAATAGCTTTATTTAACTTTGGGGCACAATCAGATATATATGCGCCGTATTGCCTTGTTCTTAGTGGTCTTATTCCCTTTTTTATTGAATGCTCAAAAGCTTAAAAGAGCTGATAAAGTCCTCATTCAAAACCTAGAAAATCACATTAAATTTTTAGCGAGTGATGCATTAGAAGGACGTCGTGCTGGAACACCAGGAGAACAAAAAGCAGTAGATTATATTATAGCACAATATCAAAAAGCAGGTATACAAGCCATGGGTGCTAATGGTTTTATACAAAGTTTTCCTATTGATGAAGGAAAGAAGTTATCTGCCGGTTCATTTATTAAAGTGAATAAACAAACACTATTATTGGACAGTTCTTTTTTTCCTATTTCAAATAGTGGTGCTGGGAATATAAAATCAATGGCTTCTGTTTCTTTAAATGAAGCCAAGCAAATTTGGTTTAAAGATGTAAATGACGCTTTAGAAGAAAATACAAGTAATCCGCATTTTGATATCAACGAATGGCTACTAACTACTGCTAAAGAAACAAAACAAAAAGGAGGCGCTGCATTATTTTTATACAATAGCGGCAGCTTAGTGGATAATATTCAATATTATAAATTTGATACGGCTAAGGCCTTGCCTATTCCTGTTGTATATATTACTAAAAAAGGCTTCTCAAAACATTTTAGTGATGAATTAAGTACCTATGAAATTGAAGCTAGCATTGAGTTTGAGCATGCTTCAAGAACTGCACATAATGTAGCTGCCTTTATTGACAATCAAGCTGCAAACACAGTTATCTTAGGGGCACATTTAGATCATTTAGGCTATAACGAAGACCATAACGCACTAGATATAAATAATAATATTCGAAACGGCGCCGATGACAATGCAAGTGGAACCGCTGCTTTAATAGAATTAGCAAAAGCGCTTCAAAAAAAATCGCCTAAAAATAATAACTATTTAATTTTACATTTTTCTGGAGAAGAGTTAGGTTTATTTGGTAGCAAGTAT
>JBEGKS010000210.1:0-3579 GCA_041183945.1 Bacteroidota bacterium
AATTTTTACATTCTTATCCGAGTAAGCAACACTTTGTCTAATTTGATCATACACTCTACCTGTACTAAAGTTCGCGAAGGTAGTGGTGTAAGGAATTTTACCACCAATGGTTAAACCCGCAGCCATACTTATCATATTGGCTTCTGCAATACCTACTTCTATAAAACGATCTGGGAATTCTTTAATAAAGGGTCCTAATTTAAAAGAACCTGCTAAGTCTGCAGTTAATACTACTACTTCACTATTTTCTTTTGCTAATTCATGTATGCCTTCACCAAATCCAGCTCTGGTTTCTTTTTCATTTAAGGCTACGATATCTCTTACGTTCATAGTATTTAGTTTTCTTTAATTAGTTGTATAGAATTCGGTGGGTTGAATTAATTTTCAAAGGTGGAATAGAAATACGGTGTCTTCGCTTCAAACTCGGCGCTACAAGTATCTACCATTTTGTACACTCTTGTAATGCCCCAAGCCTTTCTTTTTTCATAGACTCTTGTAATGCCCCAAGCCTTTCTTTTTTCATAGACTGCATCATCGTTGGTATTGCCAGTTAATAGTTTAGCAATTTGCATATCGCTAAAACCATGTTGCTTGGCTTCTTTCATTAATTCTATGGTAATGGTTTCAAGAGAATGCTTCATTAATTCTTTTTCAATATTGCAGATAATTCTTATTTGGTATAAAAACCAGTTGTCAATGCCCGTGGCTGCTGCAATAGAGCGCACCGTGGACCCTTGCATTAATGCATCTTTAATTCTAAATATGCGATCCCATTTTGGAACTTTAATGTATTCCATCAATTCTTCATTCTTCATTAAGCTCTTTCCATAATAGCCTAAACCAATGGCTTCATTCTCTAAACTTTGACAAGCTTTTTGAATGGCTTCAGTAAAGCTTCTTCCAATAGCCATCACTTCTCCCACACTTTTCATTTGTAATCCTAAAGTATCATTGGCGCCTTTGAACTTATCAAAATTCCATCTTGGTACTTTTACAATTACATAATCTAATGCTGGTTCAAAGTAAGCAGAAGTAGTTTGTGTGATTTGATTTTTTAATTCATCTAATCTATAACCAATAGCAAGTTTCGCTGCAATTTTTGCAATAGGATAACCAGTGGCTTTAGAAGCTAGTGCAGAAGAGCGTGATACCCTTGGATTAATTTCCACTGCAATCAATTCTTCAGTTACTGGGTTTTGTGCAAACTGTACATTACATCCTCCTGCAAAATTTCCTAAACTACGCATCATAAGCATGGCCTTGTTACGCATGTCTTGGAAAGAAGTATCGCTCAAAGTCATGGCAGGCGCTACGGTGATAGAATCTCCTGTATGCACTCCCATTGGATCCAAGTTCTCTACAGTACATATAATTACTACATTATCTGCTTGGTCTCTTAATAATTCTAATTCATATTCTTTCCAACCTAATACTGCTTTCTCTACTAATACTTCGTGAATAGGAGAGGCTTTCAAACCTTTCTCTAATGCCGCATCTAATTCAGAAGCGTCATGCACAAATCCTCCACCTGTTCCACCTAATGTAAAGGATGGACGAATTACTAATGGGAAACCTATTACTTGTGCAAATTCTTTTCCTTCTAAAAAACTATTCGCAACTCTACTTGGTGCAACAGCTATGCCGATTTTTACCATCAATTGTCTGAACTGTTCTCTATCTTCTGCTAAGTCAATGGCCGCAACATCCACACCAATCATTCTACAATTGTATTGTTTCCATAAACCAATTTCATCTGCTTCCTTACATAAGTTCAATGCAGTTTGTCCGCCCATTGTAGGAAGTACGGCATCAATTTGATTCTCTTGTAAAATTTGTTCAATGCTTTCAATAGTCAATGGCAATAAATAAACTTTATCAGCCATCATAGGGTCGGTCATGATGGTTGCCGGATTACTATTAATAAGGATGACCTTGATGCCTTCCTCTCTTAAAGAGCGGGCTGCTTGTGATCCTGAGTAATCAAATTCGCAGGCTTGACCAATAATAATGGGCCCAGAACCTACAATAAGTATCGTTTTTAAGGTATTGTCTTTTGGCATAGCGTACAAAAATATAAATTGCGCAAACCTACAAAAATTTGCCTGAATTTGCCCCATTTTAAGCCTAAACATTTTTGTCCTTTTTAAATGCTATCTTCACCGCCAATTCAAGTATATGGCAGTTATTAAAGAAGGTTCTAAAGCGCCGGCCTTTAAAGGCGTTGATCAGCATGGCAATACAGTTTCTATAGCCGATTTTAAGGGGCAAAAGCTTGTCCTTTATTTCTATCCAAAAGACGACACTCCAGGATGTACAGCGCAAGCTTGCAACCTACGCGATAATTATAAAGCCTTGCAAAAGAAAGGGTTACAAATTTTAGGCATTAGTGTGGACTCGGTGAAGTCGCATGAGAAGTTTATTGCCAAATACGACCTTCCTTTTTCATTGATTGCCGATGAGGACAAGAAAATAGTAGACAAATACAATTTATGGGGCCAGAAGAAATTCATGGGCCGCACTTATATGGGCACAACTCGTACAACTTTTTTGATTGATGAAGCGGGAATGGTTAGACATATTATTGAGAAGCCTGATACCAAGGACCACACGAAAGAAATTTTAGCCATTAGTGGTTGGTAATCATTCAATTCTTTAGCTAATTTGCAGTCCAATATTTACTATTAGTTATGGCTTTTGATTTTCAAAAATATTTTTTCTTTTTACAAAGAATTGGCAGCAGGTATTATTTAATAGCTGGCGTCGTTTTCTTTTTATTTTATGTAGTACTTAAAAATAAAATTCTACATAAAAAAATACAATCTCTTTTTCCTAAGAACTCCGACTACCTGCGTGAAATATTCTATAGTACTACTACTATTTTAATTTTCGGTTTCATTCCTTTATTTTTTATTGCGAACCCTGCAATGAAGCCCCACACTACTTTATACGATAATGTCAGCGATTATGGCTGGTTCTATTATTTTTTAGCCTATCCCATTATGTTTGTCATGCACGATACTTATTTTTATTGGACGCACCGTATTATGCATCATAAGTCTCTTTTTAATATTATGCATTTAGTGCATCATAAGTCTACCAACCCTTCTCCTTGGGCCGCCTATGCGTTTCATCCTTTAGAGTCTATTGTGGAAGTAGGCATTTTCGTCGTTTTCTTATTTACCATTCCAGTACATACTACACATATTATCATTTTCTTTTTACTTTCTATTATGTATAATATTTACGGCCACTTAGGCTGGGAATTATATCCAAAAGGTTTTAGTAAAAGTTTCATTGGCAAATGGATTAACACTTCTGTCAACCATAATCAACACCATAAATATTTCAAGGGAAATTATGGTTTGTACTTTCTTGTTTGGGATAGAATGATGGGTACTATTCGTGCCGACTATGATGAAGCTTTTGAGGAAGTAAAAAGCAGGTAAGAAAATTATCTTTTCCAGCATTAGATTTTAAGAGGTAATTATTTCAAGCGATTATTTCGCAATTACATACACCGACCAACTCATTAAATAAGCAAGCCCCGTCATCATAAAAAATTGAACGGTAGGCCATTTC
>JBEGKS010000211.1:0-5105 GCA_041183945.1 Bacteroidota bacterium
TGAAATTCACCTAAGGCAAAACAGTTAGCATCGTTGTTTACATAAACTGGAAGCTTATATTTTTTTTCTAAAATTTCTTTTAAGGGAACTTCTTTCCAAGAAGGTATATGTTGCACATCATATACAATACCTTTTGCTAAATCCACTACACTTGGAACACCTATACCAATAGCTACCACTTCTTTATCTAATAGTGCATCAATTAATAAATAAAAATCGGCCAATACTTCTTCTACTCTGCCTTCACTTTTAATGCGTTTACTTTGAATATTCTGTATACTACCCTGTTGCACAATACCTGCTCGAATATTGGTAGCCCCTAAATCAATGCCTATAACTTTTGTTTCACTCATAAAATAACTTATGCAATATTGCCGTCTTTCTTTTTAAATAAGGAAATGGTTTTATTGGTAATAATAGGTTTAGCCCAAAAACCAATACTGAATATAAAGCCCAGTGTTAAAAATAAAAAACACATGCCTAAGCGTAAACCAATATTATCTCCTAACCATCCAATAATTAAAGGTGCAATGGCTCCTCCAATTATACCTGTTACCATTATACCCGAAAACGAGCCATGGTGTTCACTTACAGAGTTTAAGGCCAAAGAAAAAATAATGGGATATAGAACTGAAGCAAAAAATCCTACCATGGGAAAGGCTATTAAGGCCATGGAAGAAGTTCCTAATAATGCAATTGCTAAACTAACAATAGCAAGACCTGTAAATGTAATAAGTACTATACGGCTATCCATAATTTTTAAAAGAAGTAAACCTAATATACCGCCCGCTGTCATCAAACCCCAAAAATAGGCTACGGTTTCAGCACCAATTTTTTGTGGATCCAGCCCATGGTAGCTTAGTAAAAATTGTGAAATCCAATTCGCTACGCCTTGTTCAGATCCTATATAACAAATCATAGCAATGAAATATAAAATTACTTGCTTATTCTTAAGAAGAGTTATATGTGTGGCCAAGGCACCCGCCTTCTCGTCTTCTTTTAATTCTACTGCAGGGAATTTAGATACTGCAATGACTACTATCATGAAAAAACAAATTACCACAAATAAAAAGTAAAGTGAAATCCAAGGTAATTCAGGCGGCACTAATGTATATAAATAAGTAAGTAGGCCATTTTCTTTCATATCATGGCCCATAGCAAATATCAATTTAGAATAGACTAAAGGGCTTAAAAAGGAAGCAAAGCCAAATATAAGTTGTGCTAGTACTGAATAAAATGCAAAATTTTCTTCACCTCCTGAAGTACGCAGTAATGGATTAATAACTACTTGCAACATAGCCATACCACATCCTATTATAAATAAAGAACCTACTGCCGATAAATAATTAGGGAATAAGGCTAAAATGAGCGAGCCTATAAAAGCCACTACAAAAGCAGCAATCATTACTTTTTTCTCCTTGTACTTGTCTATCATCATACCAGAAGGAATAGACATGACACCATAAGCAATGAAAAAAGCAAAAGGCAATAAAGCCACCAAGGTTAAACTTAAACTAAAGCCTTTGATTAAATCGGGAATCAATGGGCCCATTATATTGGTCAAAAAAGAAATAACAAAGAAAGTGAGCATTATAAGAAAAACAATATAAGGGCTTCTTTTCATAATTAATTTTTACTTTGTTTGAAAAGCCTCCGCTGAAAGGCTTGTACTAATTACCTCTCCAGCTTTAATGCTTAACCATTCACCATTTTGAATTGCCTTGTCGGGCTCGTTAGTGTATTTAGAAGTCCAAGGCTCTAATGCCACGGTATAACATTTACCCCACCAAGGAAAATCTTGGCTAGCATTTCTTTCCTGCCATAACCATAAACATTTAAATAAATTCGCATCCCAGTTTACTTTAAAGCCCACTTTTTGTTGGGCATTGGTAATGGTATAATGTGCTTTATTAGTAGTGCTATCGAAATTGCTTAAAAAAGAAAGGTCACGATATGCAGGCGCTGATGTATCTGGAATGACAGATGCATCAAATGCTTTACCAGTAGGATCTTCCGCTTGAGGCCAATTATAAGTTTTACCCGCTTTATATCTTCTTGGTGCAACAATATCATCATGCACTTCCATGGTTTTAGCATTGGTATCAATGCTAGCGCCCTCATTTAAAAATGGAAGGCCAAATGCAATATGATGTCCCCACATAATATCTAATTGAGTTCCGCTTTCATTAGTAAGTTGTTCTGTAATTTTTAATTGCGCTGAATTTTTCTCCAAGCTCAAAGTTTTTTCAATTAACAAAGGCATTCTTAAAGGCCTTGTCCAAAATTTTACAGCTACTTCCTCTGCAGTATTTTTTACTATGGCATATTTCCAAGGAATTAAAGAAACCTCTCCATGCAAACCTAATGAAGCTCCTCTATAATTAAAAAAAGGGCTATTAGGCAGTATTTCCTGCCATCCTCCATAATAATAATCTTCTGACTGGTTATGTGTATCGCGCATTTGTGTAAATACTTGCGCAGGGTTTTGTATGCCTTTATCTAATCTTAATAAAAAATCGAGGTCTAAGGGCTTGTATTTAAATTCAAAAATATCTGAACCGCGATCGGCTAAAATACCAATGCGTAAAAAAGCATTTTCTAAATACACTACTTTCATGCCTTTTAATCTCCAGTCGTCGGTTACACTACAATCCTGATTTGATTTTTTAGTTTGCATTTATTATCATTTTACTTAGGTAGCCAAGCTAAACAAACAGGCGAATCTATATTATTGACTGTTTTATGAAAGCTAAGCGTTCCGTTGTATGAATTTACGTTAAATATGCTTATTGTATCTGAATCTTGATGAGCCACTAATAGCCATTTACCCGAGGCATCTATAGTAAAATCCCTAGGAGTGAGACCTTCCGTTGGGTAAGAAGCGATATAGCTTAGGCTTTCAGCAATGGGGTCAAATGCAAATAAACGAATAGTGTTATCTGATCTCATGGAAGTATAAATAAACTTCCCGTCTTTAGATACTCTTATGGCAGCTGCGCCTAAGTCGGTTTCAATATTTACTGGCTTTGTTTCTGTCTCATCGTAAGTTCCTTTTATCTCATACTCCTTTTTTTCAGCACTATGTTTTATAATAGTAACTGACCCTGTAAGTTCATTAATAATAAAACCATAAATCAAAACAAATATGACGAGGGCCAGATCCTGCAGGGAGTGAAATAATTTGCTGCTCAATAGCATTAAAGCTGTCATTATTTATTTGAATGCTATACACTTTAACTTGATCAAGCCCTAAATCGCAAACTAATAATTTATTAGTCACTGCATCAAAACAAGCAAAATGTGCATGGGCTTGAGTTTGTCTTGTTGGATGCTGGCTACTTCCCTTATGGTATATATTAAGTGGTTCACTATTATTTATAGTATGTATAACCAAATTACCTGTTTCATAACAAGCGCTTGCAGTAAAGCTTTGGCCTTCTTTGTTTTTAAAATAATGTATATGACATGGGCAGCCGCCTTCAATAGTTTTGGTATCTATTAAACTAAGTGCATAATTATCATTAATGGTATAAGTATGTATTAATGGTTTTTTTGAAGCAAGGATTTCTGAAACTGCAAATAAATACTTAGACGATTCATTTTCCAGTTTATTATTACTATGCATTATCCTAGCAATAGACAAATAGCTTGGATTTACCTGAAACTGGTTATTTAATAAATTCAATTCACCCTTCTGCGCATCAAATTCGTAGCATGAAATACCTTTGCCATGGCCGCCAAAATCTCCAGCAACTATTTCAGTATAAGAGCCAACATATAAGATATCTGTTTGATTTGAGCTATTCATGATTCAACTATATAGTATTAGTAGTGTTAGTAGTAGTATTATTTATTCTCTATTAAATAAGAAGCCGCATAGGCAGCTTGTAATTTCTCCAAAACCAATTCAGGGTCTGTATCATTCACCAAATAGGCATGAATAGTTTCACCTAAAAAGGTTTGAAACTTAGGCCAGCCTTGATACCTAGGCCTTACATAAGCATGGGTTAAACTAGGCATTGTGCTTGTAAAAAAATTGTTTGTAATAGCATTGGCCTGCTTATTCTCCCAGGCCGTTTTGTTACCAGGTTGCCCTTGGGCATTTACATAAATAGTAGATTGTACATCGTCACTACATATCCAAGCAGTATAATTAGCAGCTTCATGCACATTACTGCATGAACTAGTTATAGCAATACCTGCACCACCTAGTACTGCATTGTTTATTTCAGGTGCTGTATGATAATTTAAAATATTTTCTCTAAACCCTATTCTTGAATAATTGGTATAACAAAAAGCGAGTGGGCTATAAGCAATATCATTTTCTTCTGACATATAATCATATAAAGCAATCGGGTTCCAATCCAATGCCTTGGGATGAAATGCATCTCGCATAGAACGGAGCATTGTTAATGCTTTTAGTCCTATTGAAGGTTCTACTAGTAATTCATTATTTTCTCTAATGGGTGACCCCATTTGAGCAGTAAGGCTTAAAAAACTACATAAACAATCGGTGGGGCAAAGTGCCATGCCAATATATAATTTTTTTGCAGCCAAGGTTTTAGCTAAAATAAAAACTTCTTCCCAGCTAGTAGGTAAACTTTCATTATGCATTAAGTCCGCTCTATAGCTTGCACATTGCATAGCAGCATCAATGGGTAATGCCCATTGTTTACCATGATAATTATATGATTCAAAACTCGGACCAGCAGAACTAATTTTAATTGCATTCAAAATACTTGAATCCACTAAATCATTTAAAGGCAGTAAGCATTGAGATGCCTCCGCCACACCTACATGTGGGTGATCCATTATTATTAAATCAAATTGTTTTGAAAGCTCTTCTAAAGACTGGTCTCCGAAATTAGTAAGGGATCTTTTTTGCCATTCTACCTGAATACCTTTCTCTTTGAAATATAGCTCAGAGGCGGCTATCAGGGGATCATATCCTCTTGCGTGATCCCAAGTAATGCCTTTTAATGTAATCATGAATCAGCGCTTTATTTCTTTTCTAAACTCTTATTGTAAAAAGCTTGTATTTTTTCTTGTCCTTCTTTAGATCTATAAAACTTACCTAAAAGAGCAGCCTCTTTAGCTTGTAAAGC
>JBEGKS010000212.1:0-3095 GCA_041183945.1 Bacteroidota bacterium
TTAACCAACCCAAGAAAATTAAAAAAATAATAAAACTGTTCAAATACATTTTATGATAGTCAACAAGAGATATTTAATGGAGGAGGAAGAAGAACCTAAAGAAGATAAAAAAGAAGAGGCGGCGCCTAGTTTTTTAAACAAAAAAATGGAGCATCTTTTTTTTGAAAAAAGAGCCATTTATTTATGGGGTCCTGTAGACGACAAGTCGGCTAAGGACATCGTGAATAAACTTATTTTATTAGAAGCAGATAAACCAGGTGCGGAGATTAAATTTTACATTAATAGCCCAGGCGGTGTAGTCACTAGCGGTATGGTTATGTATGATACCATTAAACTAATCAAAAGCCCTGTGCATACTATTTGTATGGGCCTTGCGGCAAGTATGGGTTCTATCTTATTGAGTGCTGGTGAAAAAGGAAAACGTAGTATTTTCCCACATGGAGAAGTTATGATACATCAACCAAGTATTGGTGGTTATTTTCAAGCCAATAGTACCGACATTGAAATTCACGCAGAACAAATTCGCAAGACGAAAGAATTAGGCGCTAAAATATTGGCTGATAATTGTGGCAAAACAGTTGCTCAAATTATGAAAGATTTCGATAGAGATTATTGGATGGATGCTAAAGAAGCGATGGCCTATGGTATCGTAGATAAAATTGCCAAACAACTCTAAAACATAAAAATGGCAAAAACTCAAGCTATACATTGTTCATTTTGTGGCCGCAACCGCGACGAAGTAAAAATTTTAATCGCTGGTCAAGACGGACATATTTGTGAAAACTGTATAGAACATGCACATGAAATTATTGTTAAAGAGTTTCACCAGAAAAAAGCAGATGGCAAGGCAGGTACTTTAAAAGTACAAAAGCCAATGGCCATTAAAGCTTTTATGGACCAGTACATTATTGGTCAAGACGAGGCCAAGAAAATATTATGTGTAGCTGTTTATAATCACTTTAAACGTATCAATTTACCTAGTTCTAATAAGAATGAAGTAGAGATTGAAAAAAGTAATGTGATTATGATTGGGGAAACAGGTACAGGTAAAACCTTATTAGCTAAAACCATTGCAAAATTATTAAATGTGCCTTTTGCCATAGTAGATGCTACCGTATTTACAGAAGCAGGCTATGTGGGGGAAGACGTTGAAAGTATGTTAACGCGCTTATTGCAAAATTGTGATTACGACGTAGAAGCTGCAGAAAGAGGTATTGTTTACATAGATGAAATTGATAAAATAGCCCGCAAGGGAGATAACGCCTCTATTACTAGAGATGTAAGTGGAGAAGGGGTTCAACAAGGCTTATTAAAAATGTTAGAAGGTACCGATGTATTAGTACCCCCTCAAGGAGGTCGTAAGCACCCAGAACAAAAAATGATCAAGGTAGACACCAAGAATATATTATTTATATGCGGTGGCGCTTTTGATGGCATTGATAAAATTATTGCTAGAAGAATTAACACGAACGCTATTGGCTTTAGCGTGAATAAAGAAGAGCAAGAATTACAAAGAAAGAATTTACTTCGCTTTGTGAATGCACAGGATATTAAATCCTTTGGTTTAATTCCAGAGTTATTAGGAAGACTTCCTATTATTACGCATTTAGAACCTTTAGATGCTGCTACTTTAAGAAGCATTTTAACAGAGCCTAAAAATGCTTTAATCAAACAATACACTCAGCTTTTTGCCATTGAAAAAATAAAATTAACCATTGAGAACGAAGTGTATGATTTTATAGTGGAGAAAGCCATGGAATATAAATTAGGCGCAAGAGGCTTAAGAAGTATTTGTGAAAGCTTATTTACCCAAGCCATGTTTGAAATGCCAGGTACAGCTGCAACTGAATTTAATGTAACTATTGACTACGCTAAAAAAATGTTTAACAAGAGTAAGTTAAGCGCTTTAAAAGTTGCCTAAAACAAAATTTTAAATTTTATAAAACACCCATAAATATAATTATCATGCAAGAATTAATTGATCGTCTAGTAAAAGAAGCGAACGTAACACCAGAACAAGCAAAGCAGTCAATTGAAACCATTGCAGCTTTTGTGAAAGAAAAATTTCCAATGTTAGGTGGTGCGGTGAATCAAATTTTCAAAGCCGCGAAATAATATATTCGAGGATGCTTGAAAATATTTGAAAAAAATTAAAAGAAGAACAAAAAAAATCTCGCTCCTTGTTAAAGGGAGCGAGATTTTTTTAAGCAAGCAATCGTTATTCAGCCGTAAATTGCTACACCAATAATATTAATTTTTTTCGAATCACAATGCTTTTTTTATCCATACTAGAATAGCTTCTCTAATTAGATCATAACTATTTGATTTTCATTCACTTATTTGAATAGTATTTTGCAGTATTTCAGCCTGAGCCGCTGTTAAATCAAATAAAATGACCAGCTCTTTCCAGCCAATATGCCCCCCATTTTCTTTTCTAATGCGTAAAATTTTGGCAATTTCTCTATCTGCAAATATGCCAACTTGTTTCCACTGTTCAAAGGACATTGTATTAGCATTAGGTTTTTGCATATTTAATTTACCCAATTTTAAATGGGGTTTTAATACATAATAATCCGATTCATTGAATCCATAAACTTTTTTTATTTGAGTTAGCTTACTAAAGCCTCCTAGATAATTTCTATAATTTATTATATTCTTTATCACCGCTGCATTTAATTTTGTGTGCATGGCCCACTGCTTTTCATCTGAGGTATTTATATCAATACTCCAATCATCTTCCTTTTTATAGGTAGCTGAAATCTTGTTATAGGTTGAAGAGAATTTGTTAAGATACACCCTATTTCTTTGTTTATTTTGAATAACTACATAGGGTATTAACTTTTCTACTAATTCTTTTTTAAGCCCATAGAGCTTCGCTATATCTTCCTTATTATAGAACCTGCCTCCTTTATTTCTATAGCGTAGTAAAGTATTTACTTGTTTAACTGGAATACCTAAACGAAGGGCCTCCATACTATCAATAGTATTGGGATCAAAATAAAAAAGCTTTACAGTAGCTACTATTGTTTTTTTATCCACTCTTTCTTTAGCAGGAAACAAATAACCAATGGCCAAACTGCCCAGCAGCAAAAAAC
>JBEGKS010000213.1:0-849 GCA_041183945.1 Bacteroidota bacterium
AGCCATAATAATCTTAATGGGCGATTGAAACCTATTTTCATAGTCTAATAAAGACTGCCTACACATACCACAAGGAGAAATAGGCTCCACGGAAGGCTTGCCTACTGGTTCATAGCTAATGGCCATAGTATGTATGGTATCATGGGGAAATTGGCTTCCTACACTGTTTAATAAGGCGCGTTCAGCACAAATTCCTACAGGGAAACTGGCACTTTCTTGATTAGAACCTATAATGATAGTGTTGGAACTTAATCTTGCAGCAGCACCTACATTAAATTTTGAATAAGGAGCATAGGCAGTATTGGTCGCTTTTTTAGCAGCTTCTAATAGTTCCTGATCTGCAGTTGACAATTCATTGGCATTCTCTAACAAATCATATTCGAATTCAAATTTTTGCTGCATATAGTTTTTTTAAGTGCTTTATTTAATTAAATTAAATAGGCGATTCCACCTAATGGATTTATTATAACTAAACCAAATTAAAGCAGCTCTTCCCACAATATGTGTTTCCGGCACAAAGCCCCAATACCTGCTATCTTGGCTGCGATGACGATTATCTCCCATCATCCAATAGTAATTAAGTTTCACCGTATAGCTAGTTGCAACTTTGCCATTCAATGCATATTGACCATTTATTTTTTCTAAATTATTGTGTTCATAATTCGTAATTAGTCTGCGGTAAATTTCAATGGTGGTATCATTTAATTCTATGACATCTCCTTTTTTAGGAATACGAATGGCACCAAAATTATCTACCGACCATGGTGCGTGCACAACATCATTAGGAAAGGTATTGCCAATTAAATTATCTACATAAAAACTCATCTCTTTTACTTGAGGTAATTTACC
>JBEGKS010000213.1:894-3947 GCA_041183945.1 Bacteroidota bacterium
GTCATATTTATTACAAAGGTGTTAGGGCTTCCTTCCATAATTTTAAAATCGGCAGTGGCTTCATTTATATTAATACCAATGGTATCTTCTATAAAACTTTCTGGGATGGGTCTGCCATCGGTTTTTACAATATATTCTGTTTGTGCAGAAGGAGCTACATACGCAGGTTTATTATTAACCCACAAGCTACTACCCTTTACTTGTATGATATCTCCTGGAAGACCCACACATCTTTTAATATAGTTGTCGGTCTTATCCATGGGATGCACTAAAATGGGATAATCGGCCTGCAACTTTTCTCTGTTATTATTGTACTCAGGTGTTCTTAAAACATCGTAGTAAGGAAACTTAGATCCAAATTCTGGTAAATTAATAATGGTATCTCCTGCCGGGAAATTAAAGACCACTACATCGTTTCTATTAATATCTCTAAACTTGGGTAATCTTTGATAATCGAGTTGGACCCATTTAACATAAGATGGAGTTGTAGGGGCACCCGGCAAAGTATTATGTACAAAAGGAAATGAAATAGGTGTTTGAGGAATTCTAGCTCCGTAAGTAAGCTTATCTACAAATAAGAAGTCATTCACTAACAATGTTTTTTCCATACTCTCTGTAGGAATCACATAGGCTTCGAATAAAAAAGTTCTAATTAAAGTAGCCGCAACAATGGCAAATACACCAGCATCTATCCATTCTCTAGAAGCGGGTTTGTGATAATGCACTAAGGCCTGCTCTCCATACCATTTTTCTTTTTCAGAAAAACCTAAATAAGGTAAATATATAAAAGGAACAAAAACCGTTAATGCATGTTGAATCACATTTACCTTTTTAAAATGCATGGTAAAGATGATCGAAATCCAAAGGCTAATAAATTGTCCTAAGATGGGAACTAATTGCAACCAAAACCAAATTTTAGGAATACCACATAATTTAACCACTTCCCAAGTATTGTAAATAGGTATCATTGCCTTGGTTTTTTCCCCGCCTGCTTTTACAAGCATGCCATACATACCAATATGCCAACCCAACCAAAAAATAATAAAAATTGCTAGACCCATAAATAAGAGATTATTGTTATAACAAAAATATCCCATTGTGAGGGATATTTATAAAAAGATTTAGAATTAACTCAATTTTTAATTTGAAAGGCTAAATTAAAGGATAAGGGAGCTTTTATTTGTCTTTACTTATACTGATGCATTACCTCTTTAATTAACTTAACCGTTCTTGTAACATCAGGTATAGCTAAAGCCGTTAAATTTGGTGCATAGTGCATAGGTGCATCGGCACTGGTAATTCTTCTTATAGGTGCATCTAAATAATCGAAGCCCTCTTTTTGAATACGATAACTTAACTCAGAAGATACAGAAGCAAATGGCCATTGCTCTTCCACAATTACTAATCTATTTGTTTTTTTAACGCTTTCTAAAACAGTCATCCAATCTAAAGGACGAATGGTTCTAAGGTCAATCACTTCTGCACTAATTCCTTCCTTCTCCAATTCTTCTGCAGCACCTAAGGCTACTTTCATCATTTTACTATAAGAGACAATGGTAATATCACGGCCTGGTCTTTTTACATCGGCAAGTCCTAAGGGAATATAATATTCTTCTTCAGGTACTTCGCATTTATCACCATACATCACTTCACTTTCTAAGAACATAATAGGATCTTCTTCATAACGAATGGCTTGCTTTAATAAACCTTTTGCATCATATCCATTAGAAATAGAGACTACTTTAATACCGGGTATATTGGCTAGATAACTTTCAAAAGCAGTAGAATGTTGTGCGCCTAATTGACCCGCACTTCCATTCGGCCCTCTCATGACTATAGGGCAGCCAATTTGACCTCCACTCATGGCGAGCATCTTACTTGCCGTATTTAATATTTGATCCAAGGGTAGTACCGCAAAGTTCCAAGTCATGAATTCAACAATAGGTCTAAGTCCATTCTGTGCAGCCCCTACAGCTACCGCAGTAAAGCCTAATTCAGATATCGGAGTATCAATAACGCGTTTAGCGCCAAATTCAGCTAACATACCCTGGCTTACTTTATAAGCGCCATTATATTCAGCTACTTCCTCTCCCATTAAAAGGACTCTTTCGTCTCTTCTCATTTCCTCGCTCATGGCTTCCCTGATGGCTTCTCTTAAGGCAATTGATCGCATGAATAACTATTTAATTTGAGTTGCAAAAATAGAGATTTATAAAGGAAAAAAGTAATTCTTAGGCATAAAAAAATCCCCTCCTCCTGAGCTAGTCAGGAGGAGGGGATCTAAAATCTAACCCACCCTAAAACAAATTATAATACGTTGTATGCAAAACTTATATAGTATAAGCCACCAATTGCAGGGCTACCATATGAAGTATTGTAATATTTATTCATTACGTTAGTACCACCTATTTTAACCAAAGATTTGTATTTAGGCACTCTATAAGTAAGAACGGCATCTACTGTATTGAAAGAAGGTATTTGACCTGTTACGAAAGTACCCTCATACATAAGCTCGTCTTGGTAGTGTATGTTGATATTGAAGCCTAATCTGTTATTCATTAACAAACCTGGATGGCTTAAAGCGAAGTTAGCTCTCCAAGTAGGTGTGTTGAAATAAGAAATAAACCCTTTAGGTAATTCGCCAATTTCATCTGTGAAAAGATTTGCAGTAAATACAAAACGATTAGGTAATAAGTAATCCATAGAAGCTCCCCAACCTTTTGTAGAAACATTGGCAGTAGAGTTAGTAGAAACACTATAAGCAATTCTCTTATTCGCATCTAATACATCATATACACTTGGATTAGCAGCATTTCTTGATTGTAATACTGTTACACCACTGATGAAATTTTCATAGTGACCTGTGTATGCGTAGAAATCAATTAATAATTTTTTAGCAATTAAAGTTTTGTAACCTATCTCAAATGAATTCATTGATTCAGGCTTAAACTCTCCGAATACTTGTTGCTTCAATAAAGCAGGATTAGGTGCTCCTACAGCAGCAGAACCGCCAAATGCAGTAACACTTGCTAAAGTATAAGCAGGGTTTGTAT
>JBEGKS010000214.1:0-3034 GCA_041183945.1 Bacteroidota bacterium
ATTGGTGGTGGTGATACAGGAAGTGATTGTGTAGGAACTTCTAATAGACATAATGCAAAATCGGTGACGCAATTTGAATTATTACCTAAGCCGCCTGAAGCAAGAGCCGATTATATGCCATGGCCTACCTACCCTATGTTATTAAAAACAACTACTTCACATGAAGAAGGGGCTGAAAGAATTTGGGGTGTTGCGACTAAAGCCTTCATCGGCGATGATAAAGGAAATTTAAAAGCCTTACAAATTGTAGACTTAGAGTGGAGCTCCAGCGCCGATGGTAGACCTTCAAAATTTATAGAGAAAGCAGGTAGTGAAAGAGAAATTCCTTGTGAGCTAGCCTTACTTGCTATGGGCTTCTTACATGCAGACCCCACTGGCATCATTGATGAACTAGGTGTTCAATTAGATGAAAGAGGAAATGTAAAAGCAACAGAACAAGCTTATCAAACCAATATAGCCAAGGTATTTACAGCAGGAGATATGCGTCGTGGTCAATCCTTAGTGGTTTGGGCCATTAGCGAAGGCCGTGAATGTGCTCGTAAAGTAGATATTTTCTTAACTGGCTCCTCTTTATTAGAGTCAAAAGATAGCAGTTTGTTTTTTCAGCAAGCATAATTGAAACTATTTTTCCACATCCTATTATTGTAATTTATTAAGACTATTGTCTAAAACATAGTACCAGTAAGGATTTACTTCAATTTTATGCTTTTTCACAATATATTATAATTATTTATATATTTATATATTAATTTAAAATATCTATTATTTTAGTAATTTTACGATATAAATAACATATATAATATTTTATAATACTAAACCCCTTCTCTATGAAAAATCAAGTTGTACAAAAATTCGCTCCTTTTCTAGTTTTATTAGCAGTAGCAGTCCTGGCCTTATTTGTGCCTCAACTTCCCAGTTTTCAGGGAGACGCCTCTACTTATAGCGGTGCCGATATTGCCTGGATTTTAGTCGCAACTGCCCTTGTATTTATTATGACCCCAGGCCTTGCCTTTTTCTATGGAGGAATGGTGCACCGTAAAAACATTATCTCTACCATGATCAAAAGCATGGTATCGGCAGGAGTGGTTTCGGTAATTTGGGTAAGCTTTGGATATAGCTTAAGCTTTGGTGAAAGTGTCAATGGCATTATAGGAAACCCAATGACCCATTTATTTTTTAAAGGTGTGGTGAATGGGGCTCCTAGTTTACAAGGTGGAACAGCTATGACTATTCCTTTATTATTATTTGCACTTTTTCAATTAATGTTTGCCATTATCACACCAGGTCTTGTAGTAGGTGCGGTGGCTGAGCGTATTAAATTCACTTCTTATATTTTATTTATTGTTTTATTTATCATACTTGTATATGCACCACTAGCACATTGGTCTTGGCATCCACAAGGGTTTTTATTTAAAATGGGTGCACTCGATTTTGCAGGTGGAACAGTTGTACATATTAGTGCGGGTTGTGCTGCCTTAGCAGGTGCGATTGTTTTAAAATCTCGTCGCTCTAAATTAGAGCAACATGAAATACCACCCGCTAATATTCCTTATGTATTAATAGGCACAGGTTTACTTTGGTTTGGTTGGTTTGGATTTAATGCAGGCTCTGCCTTAGCTGCCAACAGTTTGGCCATTAATGCATTTGCTACTACAAATACTGCAGCAGCTTCTGCAGGTTTAGCATGGATGTTCTTTGATGTAATGAAAGGGAAAAAACCTTCTGTACTTGGTTTTTGTATTGGTGCGGTAGTAGGTTTAGTAGCTATTACACCAGCTGCAGGTTTTGTTGGTATTCCACAAAGTATATTCATTGGTTTAGTAGCCGCTATTATTTCAAATGTAGCTAGTCATGCATTTAAATTATCAAGAGTAGATGATACATTAGATGTATTCCCATGTCACGGTATTGGTGGAATGGTGGGTATGTTAATGACAGGTATTTTTGCTTCAAAAGCAGTAAATGCAGCAGGCAATGATGGTTTATTTTATGGCAATCCTGCATTTTTCTTAACGCAATTAAAAGCAATGCTTATTGTAGTTGCGTATAGCTTTACCGTATCGTTTTTAATATTCAAATTTATTAGTATTATCATGCCACTTCGTGTGACTGAAGAAGATGAAGAATTAGGATTGGATGCAACACAACATGATGAAAAATATGGTAGAAATCCCCTAAAGGCCTAGTTTCTGAAGGTTTTCTGGTTAATATATAATCAAGGCAAAGGCCCGAATGTAATTTCGGGCCTTTTTTATTATATTAGCAGACAGATGAAAATCCTTAAAAGAGCGCTTCAGCTTATATACTGCCTCTACGCGATTGTATTGTTTTCAATACTCACTATACTTTCGGTGACAGCTATGTTTTTAGCCCTTCCCTTGGGTAAAGAAAAACTAAGCGAGCATGTTTATTTTATATGTCGTTATTGGGGTAAAATTTTATATTTTTTCATGGGCGTTCGACATTCAGAAATATTTGAAGCCCCCCATGATTTTAATCGTGCCCATGTATTTGTAGGA
Organism: Bacteroidota bacterium; assembly: GCA_041183945.1. Lineage (GTDB taxonomy): Bacteria > Bacteroidota > Bacteroidia > Chitinophagales > Chitinophagaceae > Sediminibacterium. The sequence continues at coordinate 2,520 of JBEGKS010000214.1, forward strand.
AACCATAATTCCTATATGGATATCCCCTCCATTGTTCAATTAAAACATCAACCCATCAAACCCTTAGGTAAATTTGAATCTTCCAAAATACCTTTGTTTGGACTTATCTACAGACATGCTGTCGTGATGGTAGATAGAGGGAATCCCGAGAAAAGAGCAGAAAGTTTACGCAATTTAAAAGCAGCTTTAGAAAAACATATTTCCATTTTTATTTTCCCTGAAGGTACTTTTAGCATGACAGAAGAATATCCCCTAAAATCTTTTTACAATGGTGCCTTTAAATTAGCCATCGAAATGAATATTCCCATTCAACCTGTTCTTTTGGTTGACTCTGTTGATCGCATGCATTTTTCTAGCGCCCTTACACTTACCCCTGGAAAACATAGAGTGGTATATTTAGAAACGGTGGAAGTAAGTGACTATACCTTGGATCAAATGGATGCCTTAAAAGACCATGTTTACAAGAAAATGGACGAAGGCATGAGAAGATATAGAAAGTATCCAAATTCATAGTG
>JBEGKS010000214.1:3087-4459 GCA_041183945.1 Bacteroidota bacterium
ACCCTATATCATGTACGCAGAAATAATTATACCCTTAGCACTTCCCAAAAACTATACTTGGATGATTCCTGTATCTATGCAGGATGAAGTAGCCATTGGCATGCGTGTAGAAGTTATGTTAGGCGCTAATAAAAGATATGCAGGTATAGTGAAAAATATTAGTAGCAAAGCTCCTGAAGCCTTTACCCCTAAACCCATACTTTCTGTTTTAGACGATGTACCTATTGTATATGAGCATCAATTGGCTTTGTGGCAGTGGATGGCGGAATATTATATGTGTACAGAAGGAGAAGTCATGCAAGCAGCCATTCCTAGTCACTTAAAAATATCTAGCGAAAGTGTATTTATATTAAATGAACAACAAGAACAAGATAATAAGAATTTAAGCGACGCTGAATATATTATTTCTGAAGCATTAGAAATAAAAAAAACCTTAACCTTGTTAGAGATTCAAAAACTACTAGATAAAAAATCGGTTTACCCTGTTATTAATAAACTTATTCAAAAAGGAATTTGTTTTGTGCAGGAGAATATGAAAGATAAGTATAGTAGTAAGGTAGAAATATTTTTAAGCTTACATGCAGACTATAAAAATGAAGCTGCCTTAGAAAAATTATTGAATGAATGGACAAGGGCTCCAAAACAATTGGATTTATTATTAGCTTTCTTACATTTCGAAAAAACAGAAGGAACTGTTCAGCAAAAATCTATTTTAGAAAAAGCGAATGCTACCCATGCGCAACTAAAAGCCTTAATTGATAAAGGTATTTTAGTGGCTGAAAAAAGAAAAATAGATAGACTGGCCACCGATCCAAATACAGGCAATACAGCGCTGCATAACTTATCCGATAAACAAAAAGAAGCCTTGGCCTCTGTGCAAGCACAGCTACTTACCCATCCTGTTGGACTATTGCATGGGATTACGGGCAGTGGAAAAACACAAATATATGTAGCCCTTATCAATGAAGTGATTCAGCAAAACAAGCAAGCCTTGTACATGCTTCCTGAAATTGCACTTACTGCCCAAATGATAAGAAGGTTAAAACAATATTTTGGTGGTTCTATTGCTATTTATCATTCAAAGTTCAACCCTAATGAAAGAGTAGAAATTTGGAATAAGGTAAAATCTGGTGAAATTAAAATTGTATTGGGTGCTAGGTCTGCCCTTTTCTTACCTTATAAAAATTTATCGCTCATAGTTATTGACGAAGAACATGACCCCTCTTATAAGCAACAAGAACCCGCTCCTAGATACCAAGCAAGAGATACAGCCATTTATTATGCCAATCAATTAAAGGCAAAAGTGGTATTAGGCTCGGCAACCCCTTCGGTGGAAACCTATTTCAATGCAGTATCTAAAAAATTTGGATAC
>JBEGKS010000215.1:0-3023 GCA_041183945.1 Bacteroidota bacterium
ATGTATGCTGATGTGGCTATGGACAATCAGATACTGAAGGATTTGTTCTCAAAAAAAGGTTGGGCCCTGCCACAAAAAGGCAACTAACACAAGAGCTGGTGCATGAGTATGGTCTGCCGGTGAGCAGGGCTTGTAAACTAATTGCTATTCCAAGATCACAGTTCTATTACGTGAGTAAGAAGGATGACAGTGAAGTGATAGAGGCTTTGCAAGACCTTGCTTTTAAACACCCAACGTATGGATTTAGGAAGCTCTTTGCTTATTTACGCAGGGGTGGTAAACATTGGAACCACAAGCGAGTATATAGGATTTATAAGCTCTTAAAGTTAAATAGGAAGCGCAAAGGCAAGCGTAGACTCCCTGCGAGAGTTAAACAACCTTTAGCACAACAGAGCTTAGTAAATCAAAGTTGGAGTATGGATTTTATGAGTGACAGTATGGTTGGCAATAGAAAATTTAGAACACTTAACGTAATGGATGATTGTTCTAGGGAAGTATTAGCTATCGAAGTGGACACTTCACTTTCTTCTAGAAGAGTAATACGCACGCTGGATAAAATCATTGAGCAAAGAGGCAAACCAGTATCTATTAGAACAGATAATGGCCCTGAGTTTACATCTAAGGATCTTGAATTATGGAGCTTAGATAAAGGAATTAACCTTCAGTTTATTCAACCCGGCAAGCCTATGCAAAATGGATATATTGAACGCTTTAATAGACTCTATCGTGAAGCTATCTTAGATGCTTACCTATTCTTTGATCTTAACGAAGTAAGGGTTCTAACAGAGGAATGGATGGAGGAGTATAATACCAAAAGACCGCATGAATCACTAGGAAATAAAACACCCTATGAATGGAAAATGAACCTAATTAAAAATGATTATGCTCTAAATAAAATTGTCTGAAATATGGGGTACTTACAGGAGAGCGCTAATACAGATAAGTTTATAAAAAGCAGTGTCTAATTCTGAAATAGCTTTACAATAAACTATCAGCATGAAAGAAATATCAGCATTAAAGGTTCGTGTTTTTGGTAAAAAATGACAAAAACCTCACGCAAAACCTCACGCAAACCTCACGCAAAAACAACAAAGGACCCACGATTTAACGTAAGTCCTTGATTTTCATGTAGCGAGCATTGAACTACATTCAAACCAAATGTGGAGGGATTTGAGATATTTTTATATAATGGTTAAGACTTTTGAAAAACTTATGAAAACCAAAAAGAGCTAGTAAAAGGGTCACTTTGTTACATAATATAATTATTTTTACCATAACTTTACTACATAAATATACCAAATTTACCATAACTTTAATACATGTTTAAAAGAAAGCTATTATTAGAACTTGAAAAATGGAGGCAAAATATACCCCGCAAACCACTTGTAATTAGAGGTGCTAGGCAAGTTGGAAAAACTACACTTGTGAATCAATTTGCAGCGCAGTATGAACAATATATCTATTTAAACCTAGAACTATCAGAAGACAAAGAACCCTTTGAAAATTTCACATCCATTGAGAACTTATTAAACACACTATTTTTTCTTAAAAATAAAACATTATCCAAAAAAAGTACTACCCTACTATTTATTGATGAGATACAAGAAGTACCAAAGGCTTTAAATATACTTAGGTATTTTTATGAGCTAGCTCCTGAAATTTCTGTCATTGCTGCTGGAAGTATGCTTGAAACTTTATTTGACAAGAACATTAGTTTCCCAATTGGCCGTGTTGAATATAAAGTTATCAGACCAGTTTCATTTCCGGAATTTCTATCGGCTATTGATGAGAACGCAGCATTAGAAAAGTTAACACAAGTCCCAGTAGCTGCATTTGCTCAATCAAAATTATTAAGCCTGTTTCATACTTATGCTTTAATAGGAGGTATGCCTGAAATAGTTCAACATTACGCAACACATAAGGACCTTGTAACATTAGGCCCTATTTATGATTCATTAATTAGTGGATACATGGATGATGTTGAGAAATATGCAAAAAGCAATGCACAAATATTGCATATTAGGCATTGTATTCAAAACTCATTTGCTCAAGCTGGTAAAAGGATAAAGTTTGAAGGTTTTGGCAACTCCGCCTATAAGTCGCGCGAAATGGGAGAATCATTGCGTACATTAGAAAAGGCATTACTCATGCAATTAGTTTATCCTTGCACCTCTGCATCCCTACCAATGGTTACAGACATAAAAAAATCACCAAGGTTGCAAATTTTGGATTCAGGATTATTAAATTACTTTCTTGGAATTCAGAAAGACATTATTGGTACTGATGATTTAAATAGTATTTACCAAGGAACATTAATTGAACATCTAATTGGTCAAGAATTATTAGCGTTTCAATATAATGCACTAAGTGCGCTGAACTTTTGGGTAAGAGAAAAAAAAGAATCAACTGCCGAGGTTGATTATCTGTTCCAATACGACGGATTGATCATACCCATTGAAGTTAAGTCTGGTAAAGAAGGTACACTAAAATCACTACATAGTTACATGGATATAGCTCCACACAATTTTGCTATTCGATTTTATGCAGGTGCATTAAATATTACAGATGCCATTACTCAAAATGGAAAGCAATACAAAATTCTTAACCTACCATACTATCTAGTTTCTCAAATTGAAAAATATATTGCTTGGTTTATCCAAACAAAAAAAATCGGCCACTAAAGCCGACTTTCTGAATTCATCTATTATTCTTGGGAATATTGTTATTTTCAAGAATAACAGTGTAGCGAGACCGGGATTTGAACCCGGGACCTCAGGGTTATGAAGATTTTTTAAGAAAATAAAGGCGTTGATTTGTAGTTAGTTATGTCTTCACAATACGGAAAACGACCGATTTTAGTCGAATTCAGGGGGTGTTTTCCTCACGCAGAGGTTTTATCAATTTTAGAACTGTTTAATGTTGATGCATGGAATTAATATTTAGAATTATTTTTGAATATATAAATATTTATAATTAATTTTTATTAGAAATTAACCTTAACAATTCTAAAATCCCGATGTATG
>JBEGKS010000216.1:0-3019 GCA_041183945.1 Bacteroidota bacterium
ATGGTGATGGCGATGGTGAAGGTGGTTTTTTCGGTCATCATGTTCAAAATTTAACCTTTGAAAAAATTAATAGTGCAATACTACCTTTAATGTGTTAATTTTGCAAAAAAAATTGTAAATCTATAAAGAAAACCAAGTTATGAGTAAGAATTTCTTAGTAAAATGTGTGGTTTGTCTGTCAGTATTGGTTTATACCAACACTTTAGACGCTCAAATCATGGCTCCGGCAGCCAGTGTAACGACTGAGTTAAAAACAAAAGTAGGTTTAACGGACGTTACCATTCTTTATTCTCGTCCTTCAATGAAAGGAAGAGGCATCTTTGGTAAGGAAGTTGTTCCTTTTGGTGCAACCTGGCGTACTGGTGCAAATTCAGTTACAAAATTAAGTTTCAGTGATGATGTAAAATTAGGTGGTGCAGAAGTTAAGAAAGGGGATTATGCTATCCTTACTGTTCCTAATGCAGCAGAATGGAAAGTAATGGTTTACAAATATGAAACATCTAACTGGGCTAGCTATGTGGAGAAAACACCAGCTGTTTCTTTTTCAGTAGCAACTAAGTCATTGGGAGAAAATGTAGAATCATTTACTATGGACGTAAATAATTATACCAACGAAAGTGCTACCATTGATATCAGCTGGGAAAAAACAAAAGTGAGCTTACCACTTAGCGTGAATACTGATGCCAAAGTAATGGCTTCTATTGACAAAGTAATGGCGGGACCTTCAGGTGCAGATCTTTATGCTGCTGGTGCCTATTACCATGATGCAAAAAAAGACTTGAATAAAGCCTTAGAATGGGTACAAAAAGCAAATGCTTTAAATCCTCAATATTGGACATTACGCAAAGAATCTTTAATTTTAGCTGACTTAAATAGAAAAGCTGAGGCTATCGCTGTGGCGACAAAGTCTCTGGAACTAGCTAAAAAAGCTGCGAATGATGATTATATTCGTATGAATGAGGCATCAATTGCCGCTTGGAAAAAGTAATGGATCGGGATATACGAAAGTATATCCCGTTTTATTTTTTATTTTTTCGTTACTTACATATCTTTCTGGTTCACTTCCAGAAATAAAAGTAGCCTCCTGAGCACCTATCTGCCTTGCTCTCTGAGGGTAAAAAACGCCCCTTGCCGGATGTTCATCTGCGCAAATATTAAAAGTCCCTTCAGGGGTATCCTTCAAAATTATATGCTTAATTATTTCCAGTACATCAAGTTGATGAACTAAATTAACAGAGATTTCTCCTCCAGGAATATCCCTCTTGTCCTTAAAAAAGTTTCCTGGTTCTCTACCTGGGCCTACTAAACCGCCCAATCGTAATACATAAACAGCGTAGTCTCCTTTCTTTTCATTTATTATTCGTTCTGCCTGAGCCAAAGTTTCTTCCGATGGAGTGTGAGGTTGTATGGCAGTTTCTTCTGTTAGAACGCCTTTAGCACGGCCATAAACACTGGTGGAACTGGTGAAAAGTAATTTCTTTAAATGGACTAAGTGGGTAGTCTGGTGTATGATTCTTTCTATTATGTCAATGTAACTATACAATGGAGCCTGTTTGCCCAACGTGGGAGGTAAGGTGATAACTAAAATTTCAGTTTGATGAGGTATTTGAATGTCCGTTTTTGATACATCATCATTGAAAATCATTTTATTACAAAGAATTCCTTCCGCTGTTAAACGTTCTATTTTTTCATCCCTTGTGGTCGTTCCAAATACCCGGCAATCTGCTTGAACTAATAATCTGGCAAGGGGTAAACCTAACCAGCCTGTGCCGATGATAGATACAAATGGATACATGTTAAGATGTTATTTTATCTGTTCGAAACAGCCTATGTCAGGATTAGCGCTATCTCTGTTTTTATTTAAAAGATCAATTAAAATGGGGTAAGGTTTTAGCAGAGGCAGGCCTTTATTGGCCGCAACGGACAGCGAGTCTAAGGTATAATCGTCTTCTGAGGGATTTTTAAACACTTTACTTTGTATGCTTCCGTTGACACAATTTTTACATTGATCCGTAAGGAAATTTGAAAATTGTTTGTTTTGTCCTGTCAATAAATCTTTTACCCTAACTACGCAATTTTCAAATAAAATATTAAAAAGGGCTTTATTTTGTCCACTGGAAATATCAGATAAATTTATTTCATCCTGGTCTGAACCATAGAAAATACTATTTCTGAAAGTAGCATTTAGCCTGTATTGGCTTCTACGTTGACAGGTAATTGGGTCATCATAACAAATATAATTTGTCATTCCCAAGGCAGAAGAATTACTTCCATAACTAGCTATAGTGCAATAATTAAACTGGTAATCGCCCCCATTTATACATTGAACAGCACTCCCGCCATTATTATAAATTAAGCAGTTGTCGGCTTGAATTGTAGCCCGAACACCTACTAAACCATTCGATGCCGTATTAAAAATACGTGAATTTTTCAATGTACATTCCGCAGTAGAATCTACATATAGACCAACAATACTATTTTTTATAGTTGTATATTGAATTTTATTACCTTTCGACCCACGCCCCAAAATAATTCCATACCATTGTCCCGCAACATCTTGATATTCAGGTTCAAGTCTATCTCCTTGAATAACAATTGGTTTGTCGAAAGTCCCGTTCATTAATAGTTTTCCAAAAGGCAAAGTATAGAGAATGCCATCATTGAACACACCAAAGGCATTATTTTTAACAATACCACCGTGAACATAAATACGAGTGCCCGGCGCAATATTTAGCGTACAGCTGTCAATAAAAATTTCACCATATAGGACATAAGGTTTTGGGTCGTTCCAGTTAATTTCTCCGTTTTTGCAGCTTAAAACAACAGGTACACCTTTATTAAAGCGAGAGGGAAAATAATTAGCATTTTGCCCCCAGGCTTCTAAAGTAACCACCTGTTTATTGCCATTAACTTCCAAAATAAGTTCTTCATTAAAAATAAAAGGACTTACAGAAAGAGGGGAGTTTGGATTAATGGTCACCGTAGCAAATAAATAAATACTGTCTTTCGGATAAATAGG
>JBEGKS010000217.1:0-4466 GCA_041183945.1 Bacteroidota bacterium
GTTTTCAGCAGTTATCTCTTATAAACTTAGCTACTCGACCATGCTACGGAAGTAACAATCGATACACCAGAGGTTTACTTAATCCGGTCCTCTCGTACTAGGATTTAGTCCTTTCAATTTTCTACATTTGTGGCAGATAGGGACCGAACTGTCTCACGACGTTCTGAACCCAGCTCACGTACCACTTTAATCGGCGAACAGCCGAACCCTTGAAACCTTCTTCAGCTTCAGGATGTGATGAGCCGACATCGAGGTGCCAAACGGTCTCGTCGATAAGGACTCTCAGAAACCATCAGCCTGTTATCCCCGGCGTACCTTTTATTCGTTGAGCGATGGTCATTCCACTTTGAACCACCGGATCACTATGGCCGACTTTCATCTCTGTTCGATTTGTCAATCTCACAGTTAAGCAAATATGTGCCATTACACTCTACAGTATTAAACTTGAATTTGCCTTTGCACACCTCCGTTACTCTTTAGGAGGTGACCGCCCCAGTCAAACTACCTTTCATAAGCTGTCTTCTAAAAAGAATTGAGCAAAACAGTATATCAAGGATGGTATTTCATTTTTGCTTACGCTCCCATCTATTCTACACAAGTTATACAGTTCTGCAACTTAAAATCATAGTAAAGGTGCACGGGGTCTTTCCGTCTAACCACAAAAAGTCCGCATCTTCACGGACATTTCAAATTCACCAAGCGTGTGCTGGAGACAGTGAAGAAATCGTTACACCATTCATGCAGGTCGGAACTTACCCGACAAGGAATTTCGCTACCTTTGGACCGTCAGAGTTACAGCCGCCGTTTGCTGGGGCTTAATTTCGGTGCTTAAGCACCTCCACATTACCTTACAGCACCGGGCAGGTGTCAGTCTCTATACATCTTCTCTCGAATTAGCAGAGACTTGTGTTTTTGTTAAACAGTCGTTTCTTCCTCTTTAGTGTCAACAATTACTGGTTTCCCAATAATGTCACTCCTTCTCCCGAAGTTACAGAGCAAATTTGCCGAGTTCCTTCAGCACACTTATCTTGAACGCCTTTGTATATTCTACACATCTACCTGTGTCGGTTTAGGGTACGGTATATATTTCTAATTGCTATTTCCTGGAAACGATAAAAAACTAAGTCCTTATTCAGTAAAACTTAATAACTGTTTCATTCCGTCACAAAAAGAATTTCCCATCAGCTTATACGTTTGTAATTTGCCTTAGGGTCCGTCTTAAATATCGATATCATTAAGTGTTGTATCGAAAACCTTAGATTTACGGCGACAACGATTAAACGTTGTTTTAGCTACTAATGCCAATATGCTCACTTTGAATATCTGCAGTATTTTTAACAAAATACCTTCATAGACATATCAAACGTTCTGCTACCATAATATATATATTATCTACTGATTCGGTTAAAAGTTTAAGTCTCTTTACATTTTCGAAGCAAAAAAATTAGATTAATGAGCTGTTACGCTTTCTCAAAAAGATGGCTGCTTCCAAGCCTACTTTATAATTGTCATCATGTTTTTACATTCTTATCACTTAACTAATAATTCAAGACCTTATCAAATAGTCTGGGCTGTTTCCCTCTTGACAATAGACCTTCGCGCCTATTGTCTGACTCCACAAAAATTAATTAACGTATTCGGAGTTTTTCAGAACTTAGTAAGATTAAAACCCCCTTTATTCCAAAAGTGCTCTACCCCATTAATAATATTTTGTAGGCTATACTTAGATATATTTCGCAGAAAACCGGCTATCCCTGAGTTTGATTAGCCTTTCACTCCTAACCACAAATCATCCCAATCTTTTTCTACAGACACGAGTTCGGCCCTCCAAATAGCATTTCTGCCCATTTTTCAGCCTGTTCATGGTTAGATCACTCAGCTTCGGGTCTTATTTATACGACTAATAAAGCTTTTTAAAACTTAATTCCTTTACGTCTAACTAATTAATTTAAACTTGCCGTATAAATAAACTTATTGGCCCATTATGCAAAAGGTACGCTGTCACTTTTGATAAAAGCTTCAACAGATCATATGCATTAAATTTTAGATTCTTTTCATCCTAAAGAAGTTCTATTTCACCTTTCCCTTACGGTACTTGTTCGCTATCGATTATTGAAAGTTCTTAGATTTAAGGGGAGATCCTTAAGATATAACAAATTTAACATAATTCGTTATAACATATAAATCATAATAAATAAGTCTACGGGACTAAAACCCTCTTAGGATGATTCAACTTTTTATTAATCATTTTATCTAAATTCGCATTCGCTCGCCACTACTAACGAAGTCTCGGTTGATTTCTTTTTGAGTTACTATAATGTTTTACTTCACCCAATTTTATAATTTCCTAAAGAAAGAATTTCTTCCGAAGTAATAAGGCTTCATTAAAATTTTCAAGCCTTCTTTATGCACTTCACAACTTTATTAGCTTTCAATATCTAGGCATCCCTTTAATGCATTTAAAGTATTTTAGAAGCAATGTGTCCCGCTTACGCAGTATCTAATAGCTTCTTAAGATATAACAAATGAGTTCACATATGAGTTCATGTTGAAATCTTAAGATATAATTTGTTTAAAGAACTTAATGTAAATTAATAGAATCGTTTAGATAAATACAAATTAAAATACTAAATACAAACGATTGAATTAACGCTACTCCAAGTTCTAAACCGAATAATGGTATTAAAATTAATAGTGGAACATAATGTAATAAAAATAAAATCCCAGAATTTGCCATTAAAGTACAAGCGAATCCAGCAATTACTTTTAATAAAGTATGTCCAGCCATCATATTAGCAAAAAGTCGAATTGATAAACTTACTGGTTTAAACACATATGAAATTAATTCAATTGGCACTAATAAAAAAGCTAATACAATTGAAGTTCCTGGTGGTAAAAATAATGCAAAAAAATGCATTCCATGAATTCTAATACATACGATATTAATCCCAATAAATACAGCTAAACTTAATGCTAAAGTAACAATTAAATGACTAGTTAAAGTAAAACATATGGTATTAACCCAATTAAATTTAAAGATAAAATAAATAAAAAAATAGAAAATACTAAAGGAAAAAATAATTGTCCTTTTTTATCTCTAATATTATCAACAACAAGTGATAATATCATTTTATAAACTACCTCAAAAATTGATTGCCATCTATTCGGTATAATATAGAAAGTGTTATCTTCCTTTACTAATGAAAAAATTAATGAAATCATTAAAAAAAATATAAGAATAAGAATAATAGTTTCATTAGTAATACTAAAATCAAATATCCCATATTGCAGAGATATAATTGGAACAACTTGAAATTGTTCTAAAGGACTTGAAAAAAAGATTTTGTTAAACATAAGTTAAATTAATTTTTTGTTTTTAAGAACCCCACCAATAAATAGTGATAAATAAAAATAGCCAAACAACATCTACAAAATGCCAATACCATGCAGCAGCTTCGAACCCAAAATGATGCTCTCTGGTAAAATGATTAAAATATAAACGTGCTAAGCATACAGTTAAAAAACAAGTTCCTACGAATACATGGAATCCATGGAAACCAGTAGCCATATAAAAAGTTGATCCATAAATACCATCAGAAATAGTAAATGGAGCAGTAACATACTCATATCCTTGTAAACCAGTAAAAATTGCTGCAAGAACAATAGTAACAATTAATGCCATACTAGCTTGAGATTTATCTCCTAATACAATTGAATGATGTGCCCAAGTTACTGATGCTCCAGAACTTAATAATAAAATAGTATTTAATAATGGAATTTTCCAAGGATCTAAAGTTGCAATAAATGCAGGTGGCCATACTCCTCCAATAGCAGGAGTTGGATTAAAACTTGAATGAAAGAATGCCCAAAAGAAAGCAACGAAGAACATAACTTCTGATACAATAAATAAGATCATTCCCATTCTTAAACCAGCTTGAACAGATTTAGTATGTTGTCCTTCAAAAGTACCTTCTCTAACGATGTCTCTCCACCAGGTATACATCATGAATAAAATCATTGATAGACCAAATTTCCATAAGAAAGATCCTCCAGTGTAACCATGCATATATAAAACTCCACCAAAAGTTAACATAAATGCTGACATTCCGGTAACAAAAGGCCATGGACTTGGATCCACTAAATGAAAACTGTGTTTCTGATTATTTCTAAAATTTTTCATAATTATATAGTGTTTTTATTTTTTATAATAGGCTCAAGTAGATTTGAACTACTGACTTTACGCTTATCAGGCGTATACTCTAACCCCTGAGTTATGAGCCTTTTTTTAATAAGAATTGATAAAATTTTTTAGTTTTTATTGAAGAATATGATTTTACAAAAAGAATTTGTCCATATTCATTAAAATAAATCTTTTTTGTTTTTAATAAGTTAGCATTTACTTTTTTCATAAATAATAATTACCATCTAAAATGGATATTAGAACGATTTAAGACCGCTTGTTTAAT
>JBEGKS010000218.1:0-2962 GCA_041183945.1 Bacteroidota bacterium
GTTTTAGCCATATTTCAGCCATGGCTTCCGTGATAACATCGGCCGTGGTATTGGCTTTTTCAGCAATAGCGGCTATTTCCTTCTCATTTTCCTCTGCCATTTCTTCCATCACAGGAATGCCCTCTTTTTGCTTTAAAACCTTTAACCAGGCGGTAAAACTCCTTAATTGTTGGGTGAATTTGTCCTGAGGCACCTTAGATAAGTCAATTTCAATGCCCTGGGCGGCAAAATAGTCGGCTTTGGCAGCCATGGCAATCTCATTTTCAAAGGCTAATTCTATGGTTTCAATAGGCTCCTTAAATTGAGCAAATTGCTCAGAAATAAGGTTGGTTACTTTATCGTCTAAGGGGCTAGCAATAGTATCTTCTTGCTTTTCATGTAATATTTGGTGTAAATGTAAAGCAGAAGGGAAATAACTGGTTGCTTTTTGCACTTGCTCTTGAAATAAGGGGGAACCTTCTAGTTCATATTTCTTGGCTAATAAAAATTGTAAGCTTGCGCTGTAAGGATGGGTTTGCACCCATTTCTCTAAGGCTTTTGTTTCAATAGATTCTAATGTACCATGACCAGTCCATTGCGCTAGTACTTTATTATGTTGGGCTGAAGTCATTATTACCAGTTTGAAAAAATTTGATTAAATATATCGTCAGTAATATTTCTAAGGATGTCCTCCATGAGTTGACCTTCTGCTTGATTCAAAGTAAGGGTAGCAGAAAAATCAAAATTTCTAGTAACATCAAATTCTTGTTCTTTGTTTTCTAAAGTCTTTTTTAAGACCACATGCACGGTTACAGTTAATCGGTTGGTACTTGCTTGCAGTGCGCTTACACCTACTGTTTGTGAAGGGTCGTAATTGGTAATGGTTGCAAATATTTGATAATGCGCATCGTCATTATTGGTACGAGTCAATTTCGTTTGACTCATAATTTTTTGCTGCAACTTATCGGTTAATAGGGGCGCTAGTTGAGGGTTGACATACCTCGCTTTATTTTCTATAAAACCTATCTTAATAGTTTTGATATTATCTGGAATCACAGCATCTCTAAAACTATAAATGCCACAACCGCTCAAAAGAGAGGCACATAGAGTGATGGGTAAAATAAATTTTACAAATAATTGTATGCCCGATTTTCCTTTAATAAGAAAAAATGATGTCTTGAACAATGCTGTAAAATCTTTTTCTATGTTATGCCTATTCTTCAATGTTGTATTCTTTAATTTTTCTATACAATGTTCTTTCGCTAATACCTAAGTCGGTAGAAGCGTCTTTTCTACGGCCTCTATGTTTCTTAAGTGCCTTTAAAATTAGTTCTTTTTCCTTATCCATGATATTCAAAGATTCATCCACTTCATAATGACTATTAGACTCATTGTCTAGAATAATAGGCTGGGGGTGGTTCAAATGAACAGTAGGCTGTAGGTTAGTAGAAGCAACATGTGCAGCGGGGCTTGGCATAAGTTCTTCTTTTAATTCATTAATCAAAGATTCTTTATTAAAATTACCTGGTTGTCCAGCAATGGATGGGTTCTGTAATATTTCTAAAAACATTTTCTTTAATTCGTTCACGTCTTTTTTCATGTCAAAGAAAAGCTTGTACAATATTTCTCTTTCATTGGCAAATTCTCCCACGGGTGTGCCGCTGGTGACCATCGGCATATTATGCATATTATGTTGAGGTAAAAAACCTGCCAAGGTTTCACTATCAATATTATCAGATTTGCGTAGTACAGAAATTTGTTCTGCAATATTTTTCAATTCACGCACATTGCCCGGCCAGCTATACTTTGTAAGTAGTTCTCTTGCTTCTTCGTCTAAAAAAATGGGCTTGGTTTTATACTTCTCTGCAAAGTCCACTACAAATTTTCTAAACAATAAAGGAATATCTTCCTTACGATCTCTTAAAGAAGGAACACGAATGGGAACTGTGTTTAATCTATAATATAAGTCTTCTCTAAATTTTCCTTTCTGTGTGTATTCTAAAAGTTCTCTATTGGTAGCAGCAATTACTCTTACATCCGATTTCTGTACTTTGGAAGAACCCACTCTTATAAATTCTCCTGTTTCAAGTACGCGTAATAAACGGGCCTGTGTGCCCAATGGCAATTCCCCGATCTCATCTAAAAATATGGTACCACCACTCACTGTTTCGAAATAACCTTTTCTACTATCCACAGCACCGGTGAATGAACCTTTCTCGTGTCCAAATAATTCAGAGTCAATCGTGCCTTCTGGAATAGCACCACAGTTCACCGCAATAAAGGGATTATGTTTTCTTGCCGATAAACTATGAATAATTTGAGAGAAAACTTCTTTACCTACACCGCTTTCACCTACAATTAAAACAGTTAAATCGGTGGCAGCTACTTGCTCTGCAGTATTCAATGCATGATTTAGCGCAGGGGTGTTGCCTATAATACTAAATCTATTTTTTAATGCTTGTAAGTCCATGTTTATTATTTTATAGTACCCATTAAAGTACCTTTTGTATAAGCTGTAATAAGTATGTTCACGTAATCCCCTTTAGCGATTGGTTTTGAGGCACCCTCACTTGATTTAGGAAATACGACTACTTTATTTTGACTAGTTCTTCCCATCCACTCTTGATCGCTTTTTTTACTATTTCCTTCAATCAGTACTTCATAAATTTTACCTACTTCTTTTTTATTACTATCGTTTGATAAATGCCATTGTACATCTACAATTTCTTGTAGCCTTCTTTTCTTCACTTCAAGAGGAACATCGTCCTCGTATCTTTTTTCTGCTAAAGTGCCTGGGCGTTCTGAATAAAAATACATGTATGCATAATCGTACTCAGCTAATTGCATAATACTTATAGTGTCTTGATGGTCTTCTTCTGTTTCAGTGCAAAAGCCTGCAATGATATCGGCTGATATACTACAGTCTGGCATGAGTTCTTTTATACGCGCTACTTTGGCTAAATACCATTCGCGTGTATAGGTA
>JBEGKS010000219.1:0-2944 GCA_041183945.1 Bacteroidota bacterium
CAATACAATTACCAATACCATGCTTAGTGCCTAATAAATAACTAAGGCCATAACTAACTGCATGCGCCACACCCACTTGACTATAAGCAATGCTCATACCACCTGCAAAAGAAGCCATCATTAATTGATCGTCACTTTCTTCATCCCATTTATCCTTCTGCACAAATATTTTTTGACAAAGGTCCAATGCCTTTTCTCCATAGCTTTTACTAAACTCATTTAAAAAAGTGCCTTCTAAACTTTCGATACAATGTATATAACAATCCATGCCTGTATAAAAACGTTGATTCGCTGGAACGTTTTTGGTTAATTCAGGATCCAATACGATTTGATTGAAGGGCGTGAAATCGGAGTTCATACCTAGTTTACGTGTAGGTCCTGTTAATACAGTGGTACGGCTTACTTCAGCGCCTGTTCCACTTAAAGTAGGTATACCTACTTTATATACACCAGGTAATTTTACCAAGTCCCAGCCTTGGTAATCTGCAGAAGAACCGGTATTAGTCATCATTAATGAAACTGCCTTAGCTAAATCTAAAGTAGAGCCACCGCCAATACCAATAATACCACTCACTTCTCCAAACTCTGCTTTTAATTCAGCAGCAAGTGCGTCTACTTGTTTTGTTTTAGGTTCATGCGTAACATCCACATATACAATTTTATCTTTTCCTCTTAAAGGAATTCTACCAGCCAGCGGTTTGCCCACAAAAAAATGATCTAGGAAAAATATCATTGGAAAATTGCCCTTACGATGTGGGGCAATAATTTCATCTACTTGATTAAAAGAGCCACGGCCAAACACTACATAATCAACCATTTTAAAATTACGAAACTGCATATTTATTTTTTTACTCGTGTCAAAGTTACAATCTTATTAATATTTATTCTGCTAATTTCTTTTGTAGTTCTTCTAAGGAAACGCCTTTGGTTTCTGGCACTTTAGCAATAATCCAAACTAATTGCAAAGCCATCATGACTGTAAAAAAAGCAAAGATGGGCCAAGGATTCTCTTTGAAAATACCATTTTCACTATCTAAAAATACAGGCGTTACTAAGGTAATAAGCGCGGCAAATACCCAGTGTATACTGGCACCGAAGGCTTGTCCCTTGGCTCTAATTTGAGTAGGAAATATTTCTGAAATTAATACCCAAATTACCGCGCCTTGTCCAATAGCATGTGATGCTATAAATAATAATAAAAAGCTAAGCATGAACTCGGGGGCGCTATGATTAATAAAACCATAGGCTACCATGGATAAACTTATAATGTATCCAAATGATCCAATGATTAATAAAGTCTTACGACCAATGCGGTCAATTAACCAAAGACCTACAAATGTAAATACCAAGTTCATTAAACCTAGTGAGATAGAACTTAGTAAAGAATTATTTTTTGCAAAGCCTGCTTCTTCTAAAATTCTAGGAGCATAATATAAAAGAAAATTAATACCCGATGCCTGATTAAAAAAAGCAACAAAAAATGCAATAGAAATTATTTTACGGTGATGTTTAGTAAATAACTGTATACTGCCTTGCGCTTTTTCTTCTTCATAAGCGGTTTTTATTTCTTGAATGGTTTGATCTATATTTTCCACACCCACAATGGCCAAGGTTTCTCTAGCACCGGCTTCGTCGTTTTTAACAGAGAATAACCATCTTGGACTTTCGGGTAAACCCAGGGTCATAATTGTATAAATAGTAGATGGAATTAATAAAACTGCGAGCATCCAACGCCAATCGTTGGCTCCACCAACGCCAGCTAAAAAATAATTTGATAAATAAGCAATTAGAATACCAAAGACAATATTGAACTGGTACATGCCTACTAATTTTCCTCTATTATTTTTATTAGAGATTTCAGAAATATAAGTAGGTGCTGCAACAGATGAAACGCCAATAGCTATACCTCCTATTAATCTAAAGAAAGAAAAGGTATAAGGGTCTTGTGCAAAAGCAGATCCTATGGCAGATGCGATAAACATTATACCTAACCATATTAATACTTTTTTACGGCCATATTTTTCAGTGGGGGCGCCCGCAAACACAGAGCCAATAACGGTTCCCCATAAGGCCATGGACATAATAAAAAATCCATGAAATAAAGGGGTGGTATGCCAAAGCTCTTGTATAGGTTTATCGGCACCAGAAATAACTACCATGTCAAAGCCAAAAATAAAACCAGCTAATGCGGCCACTACAGTTGATTGAAATAATTTTCCTTTGTTCATAGTTAAATATTAATAAGAAGGTTTCTGTTAATAACTATTTTAAAAGTTTCGCTGCTTTTATTAAATCTTCTGGGGTATCTATTTCTACACCCATATAACTTGTAACCACCATTTTCATAGCAACCCCATTTTCTAAATAACGAAGGCATTCTATTTTTTCCGCAGCTTCTAGTGGCGACATGGGCCAATTAGTAAAATCAAGTAGGGCTTGTTTTTTAAAGGCGTACACCCCAATATGTTCGTAATAAGTAATGGCAAGTTCTGTATTTCTTGCATAAGGAATAACGCTGCGTGAAAAAAACAAGGCGTTGCTATTTTTATCTACGGCTACTTTTACATAATTAGGATCGGCAATTAATTCATCATTCGTTAATGCCTGCATAAGTGATGCTACCTGCACTTTATCATCTTTGAAAACAGCAATGAGTTTTTCAAGGGGTTCTTTTTTTACAAAGGGTTCATCCCCTTGTACATTCACTACAATATCTATGGCTAAATGTTCTATCGCTTCAGCAATTCTATCTGATCCACTTTCATGTTCTTTTTTACTCATGATGGCCTTACCGCCGTGTGAAGTAATTTCATTGAATATAATTTCACTATCTGTTACTACATATACTTCATCGAAGAGGCCCGTTGCCACTGTATTATCGTAGGTATGTCTAATTACTGTTTTATCGCCCAGGGCCTGCATTAGTTTTGCTGGAAAGCGTGTG
>JBEGKS010000220.1:0-2943 GCA_041183945.1 Bacteroidota bacterium
ATAGAAATCTTATAATTTTATTAAATAGGCTTATTCAAAGCCTTCCACAAAACATCTTTTAATTCCACTAAGTTCTTTTGTGTGGCAGAGGAAATAAAAATATGAGGAATTTTTTTAGGAAGTTCTTTTACAATAGCATCGGTTAATTCTTGGTCCAATAAATCCGATTTTGAAATAGCAATGATAAATTCTTTTTGCAATAATTCAGGATTGAACTTTTCTAATTCATGTTTCAGGATCTCAAATTCTTTTTTATGATCATCTGAGTCGGCGGGAATTAAAAATAATAAAACTGCATTACGCTCAATATGTCTTAAGAAGCGGTGGCCTAGCCCCTTTCCTTCTGCAGCCCCTTCAATAATACCTGGTAAATCGGCAATACAGAAAGATAAATTATTTCTGTATTCAACCATACCTAACTGAGGTGTTAAAGTTGTAAATGCATAGTTCGCAATTTTTGGTTTGGCAGCAGTAATCACAGAAAGCAAGGTTGACTTACCTGCATTCGGAAAACCTACTAAACCTACATCGGCCAACACTTTTAATTCAATATTTTTCCAACCCTCTACACCATCTTCTCCAGGTTGTGCATATTCAGGAACTTGTTGGGTGGGTGTAGCGAAGTTTGAATTACCTAAACCGCCGCGACCACCTTTCATGAGTATAATCTCTTGACCGTCTTTTAAAATCTCTCCTTCTACCTTACCCGTTTCTTCATCTCTAGCAATTGTACCAAGTGGCACTTCAATAATAATATCCTTACCATCCTTACCCGTGCACTTATTCTTCGACCCATTCTCTCCATCTTCAGCAATCACATTCTTATAATAGCGTAAATGTAATAAGGTCCATAACTGTGCATTCCCTCTTAAGATAATGTGACCCCCGCGGCCACCATCGCCTCCATCAGGCCCTCCTTTAGCAGTTAATTTATTGCGTAAAAAATGCTTACAACCTGCCCCACCATGTCCACTATGGGCAAATATGCGGATGTAATCAATAAAATTGTTTCTTTCTGACACGTTGTAATTATGAAAGGCAAAGTTAACTAAATCTTGCGTCTATGGCTAGATTATTATAGTCGCCTATTCAATGGAGTTTACTTGTTGGCTTTTAAACCATCAATTAAAATGGCTACCATGTTTTGTTCTAATTCGGTAGCATTTATTTTTTTAGTAGATCTATGCCAGCTTTCAATACCACTTACGGCATGTAAGAATATTAATACCACAGTAGGGGCATCAATAGCCTTAATTTCTTTGTTGCGAATACCTTCCTCAATAATGGCTGCAATCCTTTTGCGGTATACTCTTCGTTGATTTTGATAATTTGATAAATAAGGATCTGATAAATGTTTCCACTCTCTATCACTAACATATACTTCTTCGTAGTGGTGTATCATTTCACTAATATGAAAACGTAATAACTTCTCCATTTTTTGTAATGAAGAAATAGGCTCAGATTCTATCTCATCCATTTTTAACACAAATCTGTTGGCAACATTAAATACTAATTCATGTAATAATTCACTCTTCGATTTTATGTGATTGTATAAGCTTGCGGCTTCTACACCCACGGCTTCTGCTAGGTCACGCATGCTGGCTGCCTTGTACCCCTTCTCTCTAAATAGAGTAGCTGCTTTGCTTACAATGACGTCTTTTCTAGACCCGTTTTTCTCAGTTTTAATTCTAGCCATGGGGAAAAATTTGAATGTATGTTAGTGCAAAATTATAGAATTAATTCTTTAAAATCCTTTATATTTTTAAATAAAACCCCATTTTTGTTAGTTTTTTGATTATCAGCTACTTAGTGACTTGGTAGGTATAATTTGAGTTATACAGAAAGATTTCCCCTTATTAATCGTAGTTTCGCAGCTGAAAATTAAAAACATAAACATGTCATTAGTAGTAGTAGGATCGATGGCTTTTGATGCCATAGAAACCCCTTTCGGGAAAAGCGATAAAATTATTGGAGGCGCAGCTACTTATATAGCTTGGTGTGCATCTAATTTTACCACCGTGAAACAAATTTCAGTAGTGGGTGGAGACTTTCCGCAATCTGAATTAGATGCCTTAGCTAAAAGAGGTGTTATCCTAGAAGGTGTACAAATTAAAAAAGAGGAGAAAACATTTTTCTGGAGTGGTAAATATCATTTAGATATGAATACCCGCGATACATTAGAAACACAATTAAATGTATTAGAAAATTTTGAACCCGTGGTGCCTGATAGTTACCAAGACTGTGAAATTTTAATGTTGGGTAATTTAGTACCTGGTGTACAAAGTAGTGTGATTAAGCAAATGAAAAAGCGTCCTAAGTTAATTGTAATGGACACCATGAATTTTTGGATGGAGATTATGATGGACGATTTATTACATACTATTAGTTTAGTAGATGTATTAATGGTAAACGATAGTGAAGCGCGTCAATTAAGTGGTGAGTATAGTTTAGTAAAGGCTGCGAAAAAAATTATGGCCATGGGCCCTAAGTACTTAATTATTAAAAAAGGAGAACATGGTGCTTTATTATTTCATGGCAATGAAGTATTCTTCGCACCTGCCTTACCATTAGAAGAAGTATTTGATCCAACCGGTGCTGGAGATACTTTTGCAGGTGGCTTTGTGGCTCATTTGGCTAAAACAAAAGACTATTCATTCAATAATATGAAGTCGGCGATTATTGTAGGAAGTGCTTTAGCAAGCTTCTGCGTAGAAAAATTTGGAACGCAAAGATTAACAGAGATTAGCCATGCGGATATTAAAGAACGCATACAATCTTTTGTTCAGTTAGTAAATTTTGAAATTGAATTAGTATAAATATGAAAGTTGCAGTTGTAGGTGCTACCGGTTTAGTAGGCACCAAAATGTTAGAAGTACTAGCTGAAAGAAATTTTCCTATTACAGAATTAATTCCAGTGGCTTCTGCTAGGTCGGTAGGTAAGGA
>JBEGKS010000221.1:0-3237 GCA_041183945.1 Bacteroidota bacterium
ATATTTACTTTATTATTTGAAAAAAATATTAGTATTGAAGCCAAGCCTTTTGCCTTAGGCGTAAGAGTAGAACATCCTCAAGCTATTATTGATTCTATTCAATACCATTGTTTAACGCGGGACCCTAGCCTGCCTCCAGCCTCTTATAGTTTGGTGGAACAAGTAAGTGAGAGAGGTGTATTTAGTTTTTGTATGTGCCCAGGCGGTATTATTGCACCCGCTGCCACTGCCCCTGGAGAAATTGTGGTGAATGGATGGAGCCCTAGTAAAAGAGACAACCCTTATGCCAATAGTGGTATGGTGGTTCAGGTAGATGTGCCGGCTGCTGCCAATTTTTTAAAGAAAAATAAAACCGAATTACCCGAGCATCATCCCTTATTATTATTAGCCTTTCAAAAAGAAGTGGAACAAGCCGCTTTTAAACTAGGAGGCGGATTACAAGTAGCCCCTGCTGCAAGACTAATTGATTTTTGTTCTAATAAAATATCGGCAGATTTACCTGATGCCAGTTATTTACCAGGTTTACAATCGGCGCCATTGAATGAAGTGCTTCCACCATTTGTGCACCGTACTTTACAAGAAGGTTTTAAAGCCTTTGGAAAAAAGATGAAAGGTTATTATACCAACGATGCTATTGTGGTGGCTACTGAAAGTAGAACTTCTTCACCCGTGCGTATTCCAAGAGATGCCGATGCTTTGCATCATCCACAAATTAAAAACCTTTATCCTTGTGCGGAAGGCGCAGGCTATGCAGGTGGTATTGTAAGTGCTGCGATGGATGGACAAAAGCTAGCACAACAAATAGCTTCTATATTATAAGTACAGAATTATAATTAAAGTTGAGTATTATAATTATAATATGGTATTATAATTATACTTGAGTTTCAATTAATGCAATACTAATTCTCTGGCTTTTCTTTCTTACTTAATAATAATTCATCTTGAATTAAATGATTCATTTTAAATGATTTTAATTCAGCTGAAAGATTAGGAGATATCTCACGCGTTGCAATTATAGGCTTGCCTGCATTCACCCAAGCGGTGTACCAAAAATCGGCAATCATATTCGCAGAAGCAATTAATTGCATGTTCACCGTAGGTCCAAGTCCATTCGCATAGGCTTCAGCAAATTCTTTGGTATATACTTTTGTTTCACGACCATAACGCATTTGCGTTTTATATTTAGTTTCAGGTTTAAACTGAATAGAAACTTCTTTTTCTATGGCTAACATTTCAGGCACTAATGCGGCTGCCTTTCTTATATCTATCCAAATTGCTTCGCTTGGGTTCTTAATATAAGTAGCCTTGTGCGCGTTGTATAATTGGTATTGATCTATTCTTAATTCAGGCACGAAGGACTCCCATAAACTATGCAAACCTTTTTGTCCAGTGAGTTGACCATCATAATTAATAGAAGTGTGTAAAGGCACATGGGCATCTCCTATATAATGTCCTAAATCGGCCGCATAAAATAAAATGCTGTCTTTGTTTTTAGAACGAAAAGCATTGGTTAATTTTTCTAATTGATTTACAATTACATAAGGCACATAACCATATTTAAGCAAGGTATCTTCATTGTATTTTTTTACCGCAGATGCCCAATCAAGTGGCATCATATTGGCAGCATTCGGGCCATAGGCTTCTAAGTCAATAAAATGTTTAGTCGCTTCTGTTTTATCTGTGTTTCTTCTTATATCTGGTCTTGTAGAATTAGCTACTAAATTATTCATTTCTTTATGCATAAAAGATTGCAAAGGTTCTGGCAAACTATAAATGGCAATTTGATGAATAGTACGGTGCACTAAAAAACCCCAACTAGAAAGGCCTATCATCAAAATAAATACAAGTGAGATAAACAGCGTTTTCTTGTTAAACATATATACTAAGTTTAGAGCGAAGATACTCAAAACTTCTTCCACTCTTCCCGTTAATTTTCATAGTAAATAGTCAAATTTTCCACTCTTCCCTATTTTAGAATTAGATATGTGAAATTGTATATATATTTGAACTATAAATTTCTTACTATGGATGCCCTTTTAAGTTTACAAAATCTGAAAAAATATTATGCTACTCAAAAAGCAGTAGACGATATTAGTTTCGATATTGAGAGAGGAAGTATTTTTGGATTACTAGGCCCGAATGGCGCAGGTAAAACCACTTTACTGCGTATGATAACGGGTATATTTTATCCCGACAGTGGTAATATATTATTAGACGGCGCTGAATTTAATCCCATGGTGGATATTGAAAAAATTGGATACATGCCAGAAGAAAGAGGCATGTATAAGAAGATGAAAATTGGAGAACAAGCATTGTACCTAGCGCAGTTAAAAGGAATGTCTAAGGCGGAGGCAACTGAAAAAATTAAATATTGGTTTAAGAAATTTGAGATGGAGAGCTGGTGGAATAAAAAGGTAGAAGATTTAAGTAAGGGAATGAGTCAGAAATTACAATTTGTCATTACCGTTTTACACGAACCCAAATTAATTATTTTAGACGAGCCTTTTAGTGGACTTGACCCTTTAAATGCCAATTTAATTAAGGATGAAATTTATGCATTAGCTAAAAAAGGCTCTACCATAATATTTAGTACCCACCGTATGGAACAAGTGGAAGAAATTTGCGACCATATTGTGCTAGTGAACTTGGGTAAGAAAATATTAGATGGCTCTGTGGCAGATATTAAGCAACAGTTTAAAGAAAATAATTTCTCTCTTGAAATTAAAGCAGGTTCTAGTTTAACAATTAATAGCATTTTCACTATTATAAACGAAACTGGCTCTAAATACTTAATTAAAATTAATGAAGGCCATTCTGTAAACAATGTACTTCAATATATAATTGAGCAAAAAATTGAATTAATTGGTTTTAATGAAGTACTACCTTCTTTAAATGAAATATTTATCAAATTAGTAGAAGGGAAGGAACGCATGCAGGTGCACGCGCCTTTCAAAATATTTAAAAAAAATTATAATGAATAAGACTTGGCTAATCATACAAAGAGAATACAGCAGCAGGGTTAAAAATAAACGTTTTTTAATACTTACTTTTTTAACGCCCTTATTAATTGTGGGCTTAATTGCCGCTTCCGCCTACTTTTCTATTACAGGGGTGGAGTATAGAAAGATTGCGGTGATAGACCCAAATGGATTTATTAAAAATTCATTAAAAAATACTAATCAAATAAGCTTTAGTTTTCCTGAAAAAGTAGATACCTCTAACTATGTTGAAAAAGGT
>JBEGKS010000222.1:0-2917 GCA_041183945.1 Bacteroidota bacterium
ACCATTGTACTAGGGCTTACTTCCAATGAAGGCAGTCAAAACTTTCAACAACAAAAATTAAGTAGTGGAGAATACTTATATGAATCGGTATTAGCGCAAGTTGCTACCTGGGGAACAGCTGAGCAAATTATGTTTGTAGTAGGTGCTACTAAAGCCCAAGAACTTGAAAATATTAGATCTATTATTCCGCATCATTTTTTATTAGTACCTGGTGTTGGTGCACAAGGGGGAAGTTTAGCCGATGTAACTAAGTATGGCAAAAATGAATCGGTGGGTTTATTAGTCAATGCAAGTAGGGCTATTATTTTTGCAAGTAGTGAAAAGGATTTTGCAGAAAAAGCAAATAGTGCTGCAGCCGCCTACGCTACCGAAATGAAAGGGCTACTTTAAAAGACTTAGTTTAATAATTTTACATTTTCTCCTTCCGTCTTAGCTATAAATAAAGTAGCTGCACTATTGCCAATAATATTGGTTATTGCCCTGGCCTCACTCATAAATTTATCGATACCTAATAAAAACGCAAGTCCTTCAATTGGAATTTTTTGCAAGGTAGCTAGGGTAGAAGCAAGTACAATAAAGCCACTTCCTGTAACACCCGCAGCTCCTTTAGAAGTGAGCATTAATATTAAAATCATAGTGACAAGTTCTGCAGTGCTTAATTGTACATTATACAATTGTGCAATAAATATAACGGCCATGGATAAATAAATGGAAGTGCCGTCTAAATTAAATGAATAACCAGTAGGCACTACTAAACCCACCACCGATTTTGAGCAACCCATTTTTTCCAATTTATTCATAAGCGATGGCATGGCAGGTTCTGAAGAAGAAGTCGCAAATACAATTAATAATTCTTCTTTGATATTTTTAATAAGTTGCCAAATGGATAAATTATAATATTTCAATAAAAGCCCAAGTATTACAAAAATAAAAAGGGCCATGGTTAAATACATGGTGCCCATTAATTTACCTAGTGGAATTAAACTCGCTAAACCATACTTACCTACCGCAAAAGCCATTCCTCCAAATGCTGCAATAGGGGCTAAATACATAACATATTTTAAACCTATAAAAACATAATGCGTTGCCCTGCCCAATGCATGAATGTATTTTTCTTTTTTGTTTAAGAAATTCAATATTAAACCTACTATAATAGCAAACACTAATATTTGCAAATTGGCATTGCTTTTTATAATACTCCAAATATGAAAATTAGGAGATGCTGTGTATTTAGAAGGGTCTTGCATTTGAATGCCTTCTTTATTAATAGCGCCTGGTTTTAACCAAAGAGCAACAATGACGCCTATTGCCAGTGATAATGTGCTTACAACTTCGAAATAGACCAATGATTTCAAACCAATGCGTCCCACTTTTTTTAAATCCCCCATGCTGGAAATACCTAGGGTGACTGTTAAAAAAATAATGGGGAAGGTGAAAATTTTAATAATGCTAATAAAGTATTTAGAGAGGGGTTCCATTTTTAAAGCAAAGCTGGGCATATAAAGGCCTACTAATACGCCAGTTATAATGGCAATTAAAACATAAAAACTTAAATGGGTAATAATTCTTCGCATATTAATATTGTTATTGTAAATATACTTTTTTACTGCCGTTTGAGTTATCTTTGTGGGTGATTGTTTTAACGCTAAACTATTTTTTATGGCAGTAAGAACCGATTTATTTGAGTCTCCCGATTATTTTCAATTAGATGAATTATTAAGTGAGGAACATTTAATGGTTAGAAAGGCAGTGAGAGACTATGTCAAAAAAGAAATTTCACCTATTATAGAAGACTATGCTCAGCGTGCAGAATTCCCTACACAAATTATTAAACAATTAGGGGATATGGGTTGTTTTGGTCCAACTGTGCCTGCTGAATACGGCGGTGGTGGTTTGGACTATATTAGTTATGGTATCATGATGCAGGAATTAGAAAGAGGAGATAGTGGTGTAAGAAGTACAGCCAGTGTGCAAGGTTCTTTAGTTATGTTTCCTATATATGCTTATGGTAGTGAAGCGCAAAAGAAAAAATATTTACCTAAACTAGCTTCTGGAGAATGGTTAGGATGTTTTGGATTAACAGAACCAGATCATGGTTCTGATCCCTCTAGTATGCTTACCAATATTAAAGACGCGGGCGACCACTATATTTTGAATGGCGCTAAAATGTGGATTAGCAATTCCCCCTTTGCGCAAGTAGCGGTGGTATGGGCTAAAAATGAAGCAGGTGAAATTGTAGGTGTGATTGTGGAAAGAGGCATGGAAGGTTTTACAACACCTACAACACATGGAAAATGGAGTTTACGTGCAAGTGCCACGGGAGAATTGGTTTTTGACAATGTGAAAGTACCTAAAGAGAATTTATTACCGAATGTAAAAGGACTAAAAGGGCCTTTAGGATGTTTAAGTAAAGCGAGATATGGTATTGCATGGGGTGCCCTTGGTGCTGCCATGGATTGTTATGATACCGCACTTCGTTATAGTAAAGAAAGAATGCAATTTGGAAAACCTATTGGTGCCTTTCAATTGCAACAGAAGAAATTAGCTGAAATGGTTACTGAAATTACCAAGGGGCAATTAATGGTTTGGCGTTTAGGTGTTTTAATGAATGAAGGACGCGCAACACCCGCACAAATAAGTATGGCTAAAAGAAATAGTTGTGAAATAGCTACTCAAATAACAAGAGATGCTAGACAAATCCTAGGCGGTATGGGTATTACAGGTGAGTACTCTGTTATGAGACATATGATGAATTTAGAAAGTGTTATTACTTACGAAGGCACACATGATATTCATTTGTTAATTACAGGAATGGATATTACTGGATTCAATGCTTTCAAATAGAATTGTTCAATATAGAAAAACTGGGAAATGGCTGCCGATAAAATATTTTTAATTGGAATGATGGGTTCGGGTA
>JBEGKS010000223.1:0-2911 GCA_041183945.1 Bacteroidota bacterium
GTAATAATTTTTGTAATTCAGCAATATAATGATCTAATAATTTTTCTTTCCATTCATTGGATAGCCCTGCCTTGGCCTGCCATAACAAGGAAGCCACGTCATAAGGTAGTCCACCTTGCATACCACCTTGGAAGTCTATAAAATACACTTCCCCATTTTGCACCATAATATTTCTGCTCTGAAAATCTCGGAACATAAAATTATCAAAATGACTAACCGCTAACTGATCGCTTAGTATTTCAAACTCATCAATTAAAGCTTGTTTATCATAAGCATATTGCAAAGTGTCCAAAAAATAATACTTATAATAAAGTAAGTCGGTTAAAATAGAATGCTTTCCAAAATATTTTGAGGTTAAACATTTAGAATAATCTAAACCCTTGGCACCCTCAATTTGTAATTTAGCTAAAGCGGTTAAACTTTTTTGAAACAATGTAAATACTGCATCCGTTTTTCCTTCTTGCTCTAAAACATCTAGTAAAGAAACGGCCCCCACATCTTCTTGCAAATAAGTATTACAAGATTCGTTTACCGCCAATATTTTAGGAACAGGCATCCCCTTTTCATAAAAATAATTAGCGAAGTAAATAAAGGTCTGATTCTCTTTAATATTTAAATTATAAGTAGCAATCCAAGACTTCTCCCCCTGACTTATTCTAAAATAGATACGATCCCCTCCACTTTGAGGTATTTTCTGAATTCGGTCCCAAGGATGGGAATGAATGGTATTATATAGATTTTCAATGTGTTTTAAAATTGCCTCCATGGGGTAAAAATTGATGCTTTATGCTCAATAAAAGTAATTAATTATAGCGTATAAATCATAAAACCTGAAAAAGTTGTAAATTGATAACAAATCAAACCACATGCGTGCAAAATTAACCCCCCTGTTTTTGGTATTTTTCTCCCTTTTCACCCTAAACAGTTTTGCTCAAAACCAAACCATAAAAGGAGTCGTTAGTGATTCAAAAGGCAATGCACTTGAAGGTGTTACTATTAGAGTAGCAAATTCAAAAACAGTAACCACTTCCAATAAAAATGGTTCCTTCACTATTGCAGCCAATACCAATGATGTAATAGAATTTAGCTCAATTGGTTTTGAATCAAAAAAACAATTGGCTGTTGGTAATGCTATGAATATTATTTTAACAGCAAGTACTTCCGACTTACAAGATGTAATTCTTGTGGGATCTAGAGGTGCGGGTCGTGTTAAAACAGAATCGCCAGTGCCTGTTGATGTAATTAAATTAACAGATGTTGGAATGAATACGGCGAGAATGGATTTAACTTCTACTTTAAATTTTGTAGCCCCTTCATTTAACTATAATAAACAATCGGGAGCAGATGGTGCAGACCACGTAGATATAGGTACACTAAGAGGTTTAGGCCCTGATCAAACCTTAGTTTTAATAAATGGGAAGCGTAGACATAGCACCGCCTTAGTAGGTTTATTTGGAACAAGAGGTCGTGGTGGTTCTGGAGTAGACTTAAATGGTTTTCCTATGTCTGCTGTAGATAGAATTGAAATTTTAAGAGATGGCGCCTCTGCACAATATGGTTCTGATGCGATTGCAGGTGTCATGAATATTGTTTTAAGAAAAAATACCAACGAGTGGAATATCACTACAGGTATGGCAGGTTATTATGATAAAAAATTTAACACCAATCAATTTAAAGATAATAAAGACTATTTATATAGCGGTCCTATTGACGGTGTAACGAAATCTGTTTCTGCCAATAGAGGATTTGATATTGGAAAAAAAGGAGGATTTATTAATTTATCATTAGATGTATTAGATCAAGGAAAAACTTTTCGTCAAGCAGCTTCTTCCAATATTGAAGACAAATATGGTTTGCCTACCAATACTTGGAGACAAGGTTTTGGAGATGGTTCAATGAATTCTATAGGAGCAATGTTCAATATGGAAGTGCCCCTAGGTGATGACATTAAATTTTATGCCTTTGGAAGTATTAATTCAAAAAAATCTGACGCATACGCTTATACGCGTAACTGGTCGGCAAGACCTACTCGTTTTCCTGTAAATTCAAAAGGCGATTTAATTTTTGTACCTGATATTATGTTTAGATCAGGTTCTGGAGACACCAGCTATAACCCACATATACAAGCCAATATTCAAGACATTTCTATGGTGACTGGCTTTTCTAAAACAAGCAGCCGTGGTTGGGACTGGGATGTAAGTAATGCTTTTGGAAATAATAATTTCCATTACTTTGGTGATGGTACTTTCAACGCCTCTAATATTGGCAATGTAAGTCAAACCCATTTCGACGATGGAGGTTTTAATTTCTTACAAAACACTTCCAACTTAGATATCTCTAAACAATTTGGCCAGGTGAACAACGGTGGTATTAAAGTGGCTTATGGTGGTGAATTAAGATTTGAAGAGTATAGTATTTTTAAAGGTGAGATTAATTCTTATAAAGCCTTTACCAATTCTTACGGTTTAGAGCAAGCACCAGGTTCACAAGGTTTTCCAGGCTTCAGCCCAGATGATAAAGTAAAAGCCAATAGAATTGTAACAGGTGCTTATAGCGATATTGAATTCACCCCTTCAGAAATATTTTTAATTACAGCTGCGGTAAGAGCAGAGAATTATTCTGACTTTGGTTCTGTAGCTACTTTTAAAACTTCTGCTCGTTTAAAATTGAGTAGAAATTTTAATTTGAGAGGTTCATTTAGTACTGGCTACCGTGCTCCTTCCTTACAACAAAAATATTTCAGTAATACTTTAACTTCTTTCTCTAATGGAGGACTAGTTCAATCTCGTGTAGCGAATAACGACGATCCTATCACCAGACTAGCGGGTATACCAAAATTGAAACAAGAAACATCTACCAATATGAGCGTAGGCTTTTCTTGGAAACCCTCTAAAAATTTAACCTTTACGGT
>JBEGKS010000224.1:0-2906 GCA_041183945.1 Bacteroidota bacterium
CCAAAGGATATAAACAAAGACTAGGAATTGCTGCTGCCATTATACATAAGCCAAAACTTATTTTATTAGACGAACCTACGGCTGGTTTAGATCCCAATCAACTTATTGAAATTAGAGCCTTGATTCAATCACTGAGCAAGGACACCATGATTTTATTTTCCACACATATCTTACAAGAGGTTACGGCTATATGTGATCGAGTGTTAGTATTAAACCAAGGAAAGCTAGTGGCAGACGAGCCCATAGGCCAGTTATTGGAAAAACACGATGCAAGTTTAGAAGATATATTCAAAATGCTTACCCATTAAAAAAAAGGGTGTAAATTGCAGTCTCCTTTTTGAATCAAAACAATTGAAAGTAAAAATTAAATAATTTATATGAGTTACATTATTGAAGTTCGCGCAAGACAAATTTTAGACAGCCGTGGAAATCCTACTGTAGAAGTAGATGTATTAACTGACGAAGGGGCTTTAGGCCGTGCTGCAGTGCCAAGTGGTGCAAGTACAGGTATTCATGAAGCAGTAGAGTTAAGAGACAACGATAAGAAAAAATACGTTGGTAAAGGTGTTTTGAAAGCGGTTAAAAATGTAAATGACTTAATTGCAAAATCTATCACAGGATTTGATATTACTGCACAAGCTGAAATTGATCAAATCATGATTGATTTAGATGGCACGCCTAATAAAAGTAAATTAGGAGCCAATGCAATACTTGCAGTAAGTATGGCCGTTGCTAAAGCAGCAGCTGAAGAAGCGAACCTTCCTTTATACAGATATATTGGAGGAACGAATGCAAGAACACTTCCAATGCCGATGATGAATATATTAAACGGTGGAGCGCACGCAGATAATAAAATTGACTTTCAAGAGTTCATGATTATGCCAGTGGGCGCACCTAGTTTCAGCGAAGGACTTCGTTGGGGTGTTGAAATTTTCCACCAGTTAAAAAGTGTATTAAAGAAAAGAGGCTATAGCACAAATGTTGGTGATGAAGGTGGATTTGCACCTAATATTCAAAGCAATGAAGAAGCGATTGAAACAGTACTTGAATCTATTCAAGCGGCTGGTTATAAAACAGGAAGTCAAATTGCCATTGCAATGGATGCAGCGAATAGTGAACTTTGGAATGCGAAGAAGAAAAAATATGTTTTCCATAAAAGTTCTGGTAAAGAAATGAGCAGCGACCAATTAGTAAAGTATTGGGAAAGCTGGGTGAAGAAATATCCTATCGTTTCTATTGAAGATGGTATGGCTGAAGACGATTGGGCAGGTTGGAAAAATTTAACCCAAACTATTGGTGATAAATGTCAATTAGTAGGTGATGATTTATTTGTAACCAATGTAACAAGAATACAAACAGGTATTGATAAGAAAATTGCAAATGGCTTACTTGTAAAAGTGAACCAAATTGGTACTTTAACTGAAACCATCAATGCAGTAAGCTTAGCACAGCACAATGGCTACAATACTATTATGTCTCACAGAAGTGGTGAAACAGAAGATACCACTATCGCCGATTTAGCGGTGGCTTTAAACTGTGGTCAAATTAAAACAGGTTCTGCTTCTCGTACCGACCGTATGGCTAAGTACAACCAATTAATTCGTATTGAAGAGCAATTGGGTGAAACAGGGATCTTCCCCACCAAAGGCAAGTTGAAGTTCGGTACTAAATAAACCTTACTGCTATTAAAATAAGTAGAGGAGCTCCATGGGGCTCCTCTTTTTTTTGCCATATCATAAGAACTATCTTAATTTTACGCTAAGTCCGTAATATGAAATTCATCAAAAAAATACTCCCCTTTGTAGCGAATCGTTACTTTATTGTAAGCCTTGGATTTGTGGTGTGGATGTTATTTTTTGATCAAAGAGATTTTTTTCAACAAAGAGAAAGGGCAGCGGAGCTTAAAAAAGTGGAAGATGCTAAAAAGTATTATCAAAAAGAAATAGAGTACACGCAAAAGCAATTGAATAATATTCAAAATAATAAAGCGGCCATTGAAAAATATGCGCGCGAAAGATATTTATTACGCAGAGAAGGAGAGGAAGTATATTTATTTGAAGACACTTTGCATCCTGCCACTAAATAATGACAAAGAAAGAACGCTACGAATTAGTGCTTGCCTATTTTCAAGAGCAAGTACCTATTGCTGAAACGGAACTCCTATATGAAAATCCCTTTCAATTATTAGTTGCTGTTATTTTATCTGCGCAGTGCACAGACAAACGTGTGAACTTAACTACTCCTGCTATTTTTAAACAATTTCCAACTCCTCAAAAAATGGCTAAGGCTAGTTTTGAGCAAATGTTTGCACTTATAAAAAGTATTTCTTATCCTAATAATAAAGCCAAGCATTTAATTGGCATGAGCCAATTATTAATAGATAATTTTAATGCAGAAGTGCCTTTGACGGTGGAGCAGTTAATTACACTTCCAGGCGTAGGCCGCAAAACCGCCAATGTGATTACCTCTGTGGTAGACAAACAACCCAATATGGCGGTGGATACCCATGTGTTTAGAGTAAGTAGAAGATTGGGCTTAGTACCCATGACGGCCACTACACCCTTGGCAGTGGAGAAGGCCTTGATAAAACATATCCCTACAGCACTTGTGCATACAGCGCATCACTGGTTAATCCTGCATGGCAGGTATACTTGTTTGGCAAGAAATCCTAAATGCGATTCTTGTGGCTTATTTTCTTTTTTTAAGGAAGGGGCAAAAAAAAGCGCCTCTTAAATTAGAGACGCTTTTTTATTAGTTATGATAAGTTAAAGCTGAATATTTTTTCAGCTATTACTACACTACAAATATTGTTCTACTGCTGTTACTAATTCTTGTTTAGTAATAGGAACGCCCATGATTTTATTATAACCTTTAGCGTCTACAAAATATTTATCGCGAATAATTTT
>JBEGKS010000225.1:0-2894 GCA_041183945.1 Bacteroidota bacterium
ATAGTAGCATTGCTAAATAAATCAATAGCAGTAAGTGCCATTGTTTTACTAGCCACTAACATTCCTTTTGTACCAATCTCTGTTCCACCACAAGCTACTGCTTGCCAACTATGTGCAGGTGTGCCAGGTATCCAAGTTGCTGCGCTTAAACCTACAGTAGGTAAAGCATAGCTTACATCACCCACATCGGTAGAACCATCACCTGCATCTGGAATTATTTTTAAGGGCCTAATAGTAGCAGCTTCTTCCATAGGAGGTGCTTGACTAAAAAAACTTGTTTGTAATTTTTTACCAAATGCTTTTTCTTCTTCTGTATAAGTAACTCCCCCTACTTTTTCTAAATTGGCTTGCATCACTTCTGCTAAGGTTCTATTTAATAATAAATCATGGGTGCCTCCAATAATTTCATATTTCATAGTAGTACCTGTTCCAAGCGCAGCCCCTTCAGCAGCTTTCACCACTCTATCAAAAATTTCTACCACATCCTTGCGTTTTGGATGACGTACATAATAATAGGCTTCTGCAAAATCAGGCACTACATTGGGCGCCTTACCGCCATTAGTGATGATATAATGTATTCTTGTTTCTTGGGGTACATGTTCGCGCATCATGTTCACCATATTGTCCATAGCTTCTACTGCATCTAAGGCAGAGCGACCTTGTTCTGGTGATGCAGCAGCATGTGCAGATACACCATAGAATCTAAATTTTGCTGACTTATTCGCTAAGGCGCTGGTCATTGTAACTTCATTTGCATTACCTGGATGCCAATGTATAATGGCATCAACGCCATTAAATAAACCAGCACGCACCATATATACTTTACCACTTCCACCTTCTTCTGCAGGACAGCCATATACTTTTATAGTGCCTTTTAATTTTCCTGAAGTAATTAATTCTTTAATAGCAATACCAGCACCCACCGATGCAGTACCAAATAAATGATGACCACAACCATGACCTGCATTTTTACCAGCAATCGGATTTTTTTCAGGACTAGCTGTTTGTGCTAAACCCGGAAGCGCATCGTATTCTGCTAATATGCCAATCACCGGAGAGCCGCTACCATAAGTAGCTACAAAGGCAGTCGGAATTTCAGCCACCCCTGTTTCAACTGTAAAGCCTGCTGCTTTTAAATTTTGAACATGCAAGGCAGCACTTTTATTTTCTTTATAGCCTACCTCTGCGTACTCCCATATTTGTAAAGCAGTTTTTTTATCTGCATCATAGGCATTGTTTAATGCAGCAAGTGCAGCTTCTTTATTTGCATTTATTTGTTGTGTAGCAGGATCCAGTTTATTTTTTTTCTGTGCAATAACTTGTAAACTAAATAGTACACATGCTAATAATAAAATTCTTTTCATACTTGTTTCTTTAAATTGAAATAAAAAATGTTTTATAAAATATTATAAAAATAAATCGTAAAATAATTTAGCCCCCGGCACTACTGAATAATGTGCTAGGTCGGTGATACCCTCTGCAGCCAATACTTCTTCATCGATAAATAATTTTCCTGTGTAGACTAATTTTTCTTTACTTAAAATATAAAAGGCGGCATCTGCAATAATATCGGTGGTTCTACTCATATTCGCTAAGGCCTGTCCTCCTAGTAAATTGCGCACAGCAGCTGTATCTATGGTAGTTCTAGGCCATAAAGAATTACAAGCAATATTGTCGTCTTTAAATTCTTCTGCCCAACCCAAGGTCATCATGCTCATATCGTATTTTGAAATGGTATAAGCTACATGGGGTCCTAACCATTTTGGTGCTAAATTAATAGGAGGAGATAAAGTTAAAATATGTGCATGTGTCGATTTTCTTAAATAAGGTAGCGCGTGTTGTACCATTAAAAAAGTACCGCGTACATTAATACTATGCATTAAATCAAATCGTTTACTTGGGGTACTCGCTGTATCTGTTAATTGAATAGCGCTTGCATTATTAATAAGTATATCAATGCCTCCAAATTTTTCTACCGCTTGTTTTACAGCACTGGCAATTTGTGCTTCGTCTCGAATGTCTACTTGCACTGCTAATGCTTTTACGCCCATTGCTTCTACTTCAGCAGCGGCAGTAAAAATAGTGCCACCTAAACGCGGGTCCTCTTCTACCGACTTCGCTGCAATCACAATATTGGCGCCAGCTGCAGCCAATTTTAAAGCCATTGCTTTTCCAATGCCTCTGCTACCGCCCGTAATAAATACGGTTTTACCTTGTAATGACATATCTATTTATTTAAAAAATTACTAATCACTTTTTCAGTTTCAGTACATGCCATCGTTAATTCATTGTTTTTAATAATGGCATTGAACTGGTTACTAAAACTTATTTCAAAGGCTGCTTTATCTAAACGCATTTGTATATTTTCTGCAGTCTCTGTTTTTCTGTTTTCTAATCTTTGTTTTAATACTTCAATAGAGGGCGGCATAATAAAAATAGATAAACAATTTTCTGCTAATTGTTTTTGAATTTTAATGGCGCCTTTTACATCAATATCTAAAACAGGAATTTTACCTAAATTCCAAATACGTGTTAACTCCGATTTTAAAGTACCATAATAAACCCCTTCATATACCATCTCGTATTCTAAAAAATCATTTTGATTAATATGCCCTTCAAATTTGGTAGGGGAAATAAAATGATATTCCACGCCGTCTTTTTCATTGCCTCTTGGCGCTCTTGTGGTGGCCGATACAGAAAATGATAACTGCGGCATTTGATTTAATAAATAAGAAGCAATAGAGGTTTTTCCAGCACCCGAGGGAGCTGTTAAAATAATTACTTTTTCTAGGTTTTGGGGCATCCTTATTAATTTAGAAGGTAGATTTTTCCTCGCTCTAAATTACACAAATACTACCTAAATAAATAATTATACTGAGGGCTAGCAAAAATCT
>JBEGKS010000226.1:0-4287 GCA_041183945.1 Bacteroidota bacterium
TTTCCAATAATTTAAACGGATGCGCGTCGCCTACATTCGGAACCATGCCTGTATGTCCAACATATTGCCAGCTAGGGGCAAATATTTTTTCTTTAGAAGTTTCCAAAATTTGAGGCTCTAAATAAAAAGAGGTGTCGATGGTTTTGGCTCTGCCAATAATGGGATCGATATAAAATTTAGACATACTACCACAGTTTCGGGCCCAATATACACTAACCTCCTTGATAAAAGCCTGATTATAAACCCCTACAAAAAATAATCCCTCCAAAACAAGGTATAAATAGCAGAAAAAAAGGGTATAAATAAATGTATAAAATACTAAATTATTTAGTTAATATTGCTAATAAATTTAGTTTTATGTCATTTATAGATAGAGAGCCAGCAGAAGGAATTGCCACCCAACAGATTAATAAGAACTACCAATCGGGACAGATTATACAGGCCAATGCCACCGGTTTTGGAGCAGCTTCCGACGATTTTATGGAAAGAGGTATTGACCTGAACGAGCAACTTATTCGCAATAAGCCCGCAACTTTTTTCTTTCGCGTGAACAGTGATGCCATGTTAGGTGCCGGCATTCACATAGGTGATATTTTAATTGTAGATAGAAGCCTACCCGCGAGCTCAGGCAAAGTAGTGGTAGCTGTTTTGAATGGAGAATTTTTAGTACGCCGATTACAAATACAAGAACATAGTATTAGCCTGGTGCCTGAAAATAAAAGATATGGTATTATTCAAGTGGCTCAACTAGAACAGTATAGCACTTGGGGCATTGTTAGTTTTGTGATACATAGTTTGTAAATGGTTCATCTTGAAAATAATTTTTTGTGCAAGCCATTGTAGATTGTAATAGTTTTTATTGTTCTTGTGAAAGGCTTTTTCAACCACAACTTAAACAATCCCCTATTGTGGTCTTAAGTAATAACGATGGTTGTATTGTATCGCGCTCCGATGAAGCGAAGCAGTTAGGCATTTCTATGGCCGTTCCTTATTTTCAAGCAAAAGAACTCATCGAAAAAAATAAAGTACACGCTTTTTCTTCTAACTATCATTTATACGGAGACCTTAGTTGGCGCGTCATGGAAACCATGCGACAGCTACTGCCACCGGGCTGTGTAGAAGTGTACTCGGTAGACGAAGCCTTCCTAGACCTAGCACATATTCCACCCGAAGGCTTAGAAGATTTCTGTATCAAAATTAAAAACACCATTGAAAATTGGACAGGCATTTCTGTGTCTATTGGCGTAGGGCCCAATAAAGTATTAAGTAAAGTCGCGAACCGACTGGCTAAAAAAAATAAAATAAAAACAGGTTGTATTGTTATTTTAAATACTACTCAAAAAATACAAAAAGCTTTACAAGAAACACCAGTGGAAGATATTTGGGGCATTGGTTTCAGTTATAGCGAAAAATTAAAAATATATGGTGTGCACACGGCCTTTGCACTTAGTATCAAAGACCTTAGTTGGGGCAAACGTTTTTTAGGCGGCATTACAGGTATTAAATTAATAAGAGAATTAAAAGGTCATAAAACCCATGGCATGCAAGCGCCTCGCAACGAAAAAAAAATGATTGCCACTACTCGTATGTTTGGAAGAGAAGTAAGCGATTGGCAAGAAATAGAAGAAGCCCTCGCTACCTATGCCACACGCGCTGCTGAAAAATTAAGAAGACAGCATAGTGCGGCTTGCGGAGTTAGTGTTTTTTTACTCAAAAAAGCACCTGTTACTATAGACAAGTCTTACTACCACAGGGGCAGACAAGTAAGCGGCTTCACCCTACTTGACAACCCCAGCCAACTTAGCCCCGATATTATTAAAGCGGTCGTCACCCTAGGCAAAAGCTTATTTGAGCAGGGGGAGATTTATAAAAAAGCAGGTGTGATCTTAAGCGACTTTGTCCCCGATAACAGCCTTCAAACCAATTTATTTGTTGCCCCTGGCGACACCAGACGTAAGAAACTTATGAATGCGATAGACAATATGAATGCCGCCTACCGCAACGATATAGTGAAGTTTGGCACGAGTGGTACTCAGAAAAACTGGAAAATGCGTAGCG
This sequence comes from Bacteroidota bacterium, assembly GCA_041183945.1. Lineage (GTDB taxonomy): Bacteria > Bacteroidota > Bacteroidia > Chitinophagales > Chitinophagaceae > Sediminibacterium. The sequence continues at coordinate 2,059 of JBEGKS010000226.1, forward strand.
AAAGGCGCAGTAAACGCTATACCACCCGCTGGGAGGAGCTATGCCTAGTACGGTAAAAAGCTGGTGGAAAACCCTTGGATAAAAATTCGTAGAAATGATTTCGCTGATGTATTTTTGCCCAATTTAATACCTATGAGCAAGACGCTAAATTCTAACGAATCCATCTCCACCAAAAAGAAGAAAATTATTGTTTTAGGCAGCGGCCCCAATAGAATTGGACAAGGTATTGAATTTGATTATTGTTGTGTACATGGATTACTAGCCGTTAAAGAATCAGGATACGAAGCCATCATGGTAAACTGTAACCCAGAAACAGTTTCTACCGATTTTGATATGGCAGATAAATTATATTTCGAACCAGTTTTCTGGGAACATCTTTGGGAAATTATTGAACTAGAAAAACCTGAAGGGGTTATTGTACAATTAGGAGGTCAAACCGCTTTAAAATTAGCAAAGCGTTTAAGCGAAAGAGGCATTAAAATAATTGGTACTTCTTTTGATAGCTTAGACATTGCAGAAGACAGAGGTCGTTTCAGTGATTTACTAAAAGAATTAAGTATTCCTTATCCCGATTACGGAACAGCCTATACAGCAGAAGAAGCCATTGAGGTAGCAAATAAAGTAGGTTACCCAGTACTCGTAAGACCAAGCTATGTAATTGGTGGACAGAGAATGCGTATTGTGATTAACGATGCAGAAGTAGAAACTGCTGTGGTAAGTATCTTAAAACATATTCCTAGCAATAAAATATTAATCGATCATTTCTTAGATCGTTGCCAAGAAGCAGAAGTAGATGCCATTTTTGATGGTGAAACTTTTCATGTGATGGGTGTGGAACATATTGAACCAGCAGGTATCCATAGTGGAGATAGCAATGCAGTATTACCCGCATTTAATTTAACACCACTTATTGTGGCTACCATGGAATTTTATAGCGAAAAAATTGCACGTGCTTTAAATATTAGAGGACTTATCAATATTCAATTTGCCATAAAGGACGATAAAGTATATGTGATTGAAGCCAACCCAAGAGCCTCTAGAACTACTCCTTTTATTGCCAAAGCCTACCAGATACCTTATTTAAACATTGCCACTAAAGTAATGTTAGGTGCTAATAAATTATCTGAATTCACTATGGAGAAAAAACTAGACGGATTCGCTATCAAAGAACCCGTATTTAGTTTTGAAAAATTCCCTGGCGTGAATAAAGAATTAGGCCCTGAAATGAAAAGTACCGGAGAAGCCATTAGATTTATTAAAGACTTACGCGACCCTTACTTTAGAAATTTATACAAAGAGCGTTCAATGAACCTTAGCCGATAATAAAAAAGTCCTTAATAAAAATTTAAGGACTTTTTTATTTCTACTGAAGTGCCCTTTAGAAGTAAAACTTATAGAAAAAATACCTAATCATCTTCTCACTACTCGCAAGCTCGAAAGCTCGGCGATGATTAGTATTGTTTTCTACACGTTTTAATTTATACTCGGAATATTTTTTAAGATTTAAACGGTATAAATTCTGTCGATTGTCTACTACCAAAACTATTTATAAATACATAAATAGCTAGAATTGTAAAAAGTAACAAAAACCCGTACAAAAACATTTTTTTAAAATTAAGTTTAAGATTCCATTGATAATAGTGGTTCATTAATTTCAATATATAGAAAGAAATTGAAAACAAAACAGTATAACTAATTATTAAGCTAATTATTTCTTGCATTCCCTTTGTCATAATATTTATTTTAAGGTGTGGTAATATCTGTTATTCTTGCTAGCCATTGTGAATTATAATCTGTATTTATAACTACTTGATAAGTTTCTCTGCTCACCCAGCCTAGAACAGTACCACCCATAGATATTCCGTAAGTTGCTGTTCCAGAAATTATAAAAGTAGATGTATGATTAGCTAAATTATATGTTATTGGTGATAAATAACTTTGATTCCAAGTAAATAAAGTAATTCCTGAAAAAATTAATGATGGATTGCCTACTACCCTTCCATAGGTATCTGTATTAAATACTACACTCATGGTTGTCATTATAGAAGAATTTCCATTATTATTTGGCCAATAAGAACCAAAATTATTTCTAACATAATATCCTTTCGGTATTACACGAGGCCCAGAGCCATCTTCAGCATCTTCATACATATCAAAAGACTTTATTGTACTTTTCGATTCGACTATTTTCTCATTATTTTCTGCTGTGTCTTTTTGATATTTAAATTC
>JBEGKS010000227.1:0-2875 GCA_041183945.1 Bacteroidota bacterium
ACCAAACCCACCGTAACCAAATCCGCCGTAACCTAAACCTGCCCATCCACCATATCCAAATCCACCATAACCAAAGCCGCCGTAACCTAATCCTCCCCATCCGCCCCATCCTCCATAACCACCCCAGAAAGGATCATAGCCCCATCCACCATAGGCACCAGCCCATCCGCCCCAACCCATTCCAAATCCCATATTGAAACTTGGGTTATTCCAGTAGCCATAATCGTCAATGACTGACCAGCGGTTTCTGTTGGCTACTTTTAATCTTAAATAACGGTCGTCTTGATAGCTTTGATATTCTTGATATTCTTCATCTTGAGCCATTCCATTTTCTGCCTTTTCAGCGGCCACTAATTTTTCCGTGCTCACTACTTTATTATTAGGAGTGAAATACAAATCATCGGTAGCAACACTAGTAGCTTGTTGCAAACTGGTACAGCTGGTCCCAAAAAAACTAAAAGCCACTATGCCTATGGCTATTAGCCTTAAATAAGTGTTAGTTTTTTGTGTGTTCATTTTCGTAAGTTTTAGGTTTTTATATGCCCCTTAATTAGCATACATTTGCTAGTATGAAGGTACCGAAAAATACAATATAGAGCGTTTTTCGTACATTAAAATTATTACTATAAAATTGTTAAGATTTTTACGATGGCAAAGGAACTAACCACAAGGGCCCAGGACTATTCGCAATGGTATAATGACCTAGTTATTAAAGGCGAACTAGCGGACTATAGTGCCGTTAGAGGTTGTATGGTTATTAAGCCTTATGGTTATGCTTTATGGGAAAATATGCGCGATGTCTTAGACAAAATGTTCAAGGATACTGGTCACCAAAATGCTTATTTCCCTTTGTTTGTGCCTAAATCTCTGTTTGAAGCGGAAGAGAAAAATGCCGAAGGTTTTGCGAAAGAATGCGCAGTAGTTACGCATTACCGTTTAATAGCCGATCCTAATAATAAAGGAAAATTAATGGTTGATCCGGAAGCGAAATTAGAAGAAGAATTAATTGTTCGTCCAACTAGTGAGGCCATTATTTGGAATACTTATAAAACTTGGATTCAATCTTATCGTGATTTACCCATTTTAGTGAACCAATGGGCGAATGTGGTAAGATGGGAAATGCGCACACGCTTATTTTTACGCACTGCCGAATTTTTATGGCAGGAAGGACATACTGCGCATGCCACTGCTGTAGAAGCTGTTGCAGAAACAAAACAAATGCTAAATGTATATGCCGATTTCGTTGAAAATTGGATGGCAGTGCCTGTATTAAAAGGAGTGAAAACAGCCAATGAACGTTTTGCAGGTGCAGAAGATACTTATTGCATTGAAGCTTTAATGCAGGATGGAAAAGCATTGCAAGCAGGTACATCTCATTTCTTAGGACAAAACTTTGCGAAAGCATTTGATGTTAAGTTTAGCGATCAGAATAATAAACAAGAATATGTTTGGGCTACTAGCTGGGGTGTGAGCACAAGATTAATTGGTGGCCTAGTAATGACACATAGCGATGATGAAGGTTTAGTATTACCTCCGCGCATTGCACCAATTCAAGTAGTCATTGTTCCTATTTATAAAGGAGAAGAACAAAAGCAAGTATTAGATGAGAAAGTAGGAGAGATGGTGAAATCCTTTAAGGCTGCGGGTATTAGAGTGAAGTACGATAACTCAGATCATGCAAGACCAGGATGGAAATTTGCAGAGTATGAATTAAAAGGAGTGCCTATTAGAATTGCTATTGGTGCACGCGATTTAGAAAACAAACAAGTTGAATTAGCGCGTCGTGATACCAAAGAAAAATCGGCTGTGGCAATGGAAGGCTTAACGCAAACAGTAGAAAATTTATTAGTAGAAATACAAAATAATTTATTTGAGCGTGCTAAAAAATACCGCGACGAACATATTACTAAAGTAGAAACTTGGGAAGAGTTTATGCAGGTATTAGATACCAAGGGTGGATTTATTTCAGCACATTGGGATGGTACTGCAGAAACAGAAGATAAAATTAAAGAATTAGCAAAGGCCACTATTCGTTGTATACCATTAGACAATCCATTAGAAAATGGAAAATGTGTTTTAACAGGTAATGCTTCTACACAACGTGTTTTATTTGCAAGGGCTTATTAATGTAAGTTTCCCTAAAAAATTCCTTTAATTAGTTCCCTAATAAGTTTTCAAATTCAATGAAACAAAAACCAATACCTGATGCACTTACGCCTTTTTTAGAAGGCAAGGTATTGTTAATTGATAAACCCATTGGTTGGACTTCTTTTGATATTGTAAAAAAAGTACGCAACTTAACCAGGGTTATAAAGGTGGGCCATGCAGGTACCTTAGACCCCTTGGCCACGGGGCTGCTCATAGTTTGCACAGGCAAGTATACTAAATCCATTGATGCCTATATGGGCATGCAAAAAGAATATACCGGTACCATGGTTTTGGGTGCGACTACACCCACTTACGATTTAGAATCAGAACCAGAAAATTTTAAAAGCACGGATGCCTTAACGAATGAACTCATTCAAAAAGCAACCATCCCTTTTATAGGTGAAATTTTTCAAATGCCTCCGCAGCATTCTGCTATTAAAAAAGATGGAAGAAGACTCTATGAGTCGGCAAGATTGGGTATTAAAGTAAAAGTAGATCCTAGAAAAGTTACCATTGAAAGTTTTGAAATTACCAAGATAGAACTACCTACTATTGAATTTAAAGTTGTTTGTTCTACTGGAACTTATATTAGAAGTTTAGTCAAAGATTTTGGAGAAGCTTTAGAAGTGGGTGCTTATATGAGTTCACTTCGAAGAACGCGCATTGGAGAATTTAATGTAGAGGATGCCAAAGTTTGGCAGGACATAGAAGCAGAAGTGAATACTTT
>JBEGKS010000228.1:0-2850 GCA_041183945.1 Bacteroidota bacterium
TACTTCGTGGAGCCTACCGTTCTTTTAACGACTAATCCGACCTACCGCACGATGGTGGAGGAGATCTTTGGTCCGGTACTAACGATTTATGTATATAATGATGCAGATTGGAATTCGGTCTTGACTTTAGTAGATTCAACTTCGGCTTATGCTTTAACGGGTGCGATCTTTGCGCAGGATAAATACGCGATGCTGGAAGCGATGAAAGTGCTAGAAAACGCGGCAGGTAATTTATACTTAAATGATAAGTGTACGGGAGCCGTGGTGGGCCAGCAGCCTTTTGGTGGTGCGCGTGCCTCGGGTACGAATGATAAGGCAGGTTCGTATTTAAATCTTTTGCGTTGGGTTTCTCCGCGCACGGTGAAGGAAGTCTTCGTTTCACCTACAGATTTTAGATATCCATTCTTAGAAAAGTAATTGGATAGATTATACTCGAAATTGGGTTTGCTGTTTTTTAATACATTTTGATTAATAAAAGCAAAATGGCAATAGGCGTCAAATTGATTACCAACGACTTGAAATAGTTTATATCAAAATTTAATTTTATTTCAACGATTAGAATCAAGTAAAAGAGTCCCCAAAATAGGTTGCCAATTTGCTTAATATCACGAAAGGTATATTCTTGGAAAAGGTGTAGATCTTCTACGCCTTTTCCACTTATATCACCAGCATTTTCCACATAATCCGTAAGTAATAAAAGGTAAGAAAACGAGAATATCAAAATAGGAATAAAAGCAATGCTGATTATCCAAGTTAAGGATGCCTTCTGCTTTTTTATTTCTAGATATTCAAAAATGATGCTTGTCGTGGCATAAATAAATATAAATATTACCAAGGGCGAAAGGGCAGAAGAATAGTTGTTTAATTCAAAAACAAATAATTGAAATGAGTTGAATTTTCCAGAGATGCTTTCTTGTAAGATAGCCGCCTCCTTTGATATCAAATAAAAGTTTATTGATAAGCAGGAAAGTATGAATGCAGGAAATAATTTAGGTAGCTGATACATAAGATTCGATAAACGCTGAAACTAAAATGATCACATACCCTGAGATGAATAAAAAGCCAAAAAGTAAGTAGTCAAACTGGGGTCTTGCTTTTAATAAATAGTGTTGGGTCACATAATTAGTCAAGTAAAAACCAAGCGTCGCGGCAAGGATAAATCCTCCTATTTCAATTGAATGCGGGAGTAATCGGGGAAGAAAATCGGCAGGACTGTTTGAGAATCTATTGAGTGTAACTAATAGATAGCCTAAAACAAAGCCATTATAAAACGTAATGATGGCGGTAAATAAGCCCAAGGTTAAAAAGCCTGATATACTCGCAAAATACACGGAGGTGTTATTATTAAGAATTTCAAAAAATAAATCCTTGCTTGATTTATTAGAATCGCTTACAAAGTCCACAGATAACGAATTGATTTTTACGATTAAAAAACTATTCCTTGATAATAAGGCTGTGGCGAAACCAATGATATATATAGATATAGCTAAAAGGACATATTTTTTCATCTATAGTAAGTTGTCTAGCTACTAAATCTCGTTGTATTGTAGGTGTAAAATGCTATTCCTATCACTGCCAAAATGCCACCAATCACAGCCGTTGCAATCATAGTGGCCAAACTATTTGTCATATTAAAGCTTATTTCAGCTGGGATGACGGTTGAGCAAAATCCTATAAAAAATGCCCAACTGAAGGAGATAGTTTCATTCGAATGAAGTGTAGCGTGACACGATTTGCAGGTAGTCGTACTATTTTTTTGCAGTCTAAAAAGCTCTTTTATAGAGATATTAGCATGACATCTATCACAAGAAAATGAAGTTTTATAAGGCATGATTAGATAAGATTATAAATTATTAAAATGAAGTAATGGGAGTATGATATGAACTCCCACTACTAATTAGAATCCTGCAGTAATTCCTGCAACCACTCCTGCCACTGGAGTACCGACAGAACCAACTGCAAAGCCCCAAGCTGCGGCGTCCATTATTCCTATTGCCCCAACAGCTGTGGTAGCACCAGCGGATGCACCATGTTTACTCATAACATGTGTTATCGCTAGCCAAACTTTGCCAGATTTTTGTTGGGCAGAATTGGTAAGAACAACAAATGCGAAGCAAACTGACAATAATGCAAAACTTGTTTTTAAAAATTTCATTCGTTTCTATTTAAAATTTTGCCCCTACTCTTATTATTGGTTTTTCGGGTTTCACCATTCGTTAAGTGTGGGACAAAGTTTTCGAAAATGATCTGCTGATACAATAGGGTAAATAGTACTATTTTAGTCCTATATATATTGGTTGTAATTGACTACTCTGATTGTTTTGGCGAAAGCTCATATTCAAATACGAATTTTCGAAATTCCGTTTTTCCTCGAGCCCCTACTTTAAATAGAATATTTTCTCTGTGCTTTTTTACGGTAAAATAAGAAAGCCCTAGTTTGTTCGCCATTTCTTTAGTGGAGTAGCCCGTTCTAATTAACTGGACGATTTCAATTTCTCTATAGGTTAGTTGAGAAATGGGGATTAGTTGGTTAGGTTTCATATCGGACAAAATTCAAACGATGGATAATTATTGATTCATTGCAAGAACAGATACGAATAGGTGAATGTATTCAAAAATTCAAGAATGCCGTCAGGAATAACTGATAATTTAGAATTTTATAAATTTTTATGCTTATTTCTTTACTTGATAATCAGATGTTTAGAAGTTATGCCAAAAAAAGTTTCTAATGCAGACTTGCGTTTTAAAATTTAATCCTACATCTTTGCACTCCCAATCGCTAGGAACAAAAGGTTTCTAGGGCAAGACTGAGAGTAGATTAGGTGATTAAGTTCACGACAGAGCGGGTTG
>JBEGKS010000229.1:0-2827 GCA_041183945.1 Bacteroidota bacterium
TGCCGGAAATAAAAGTTTCTGGCTCTGTAGAATTAGGATCGAAAAATTGTGAACTATGTGCTAGTATGGCTTCCATTTTCTTGTCCATGAAAGCACTAATATCTATTACAAAATTAGGTGTTAAATTTCTTGATTGTATATAATGAAATACTTGAGTGGGTCTCCAAGGTGCTTGCACGACTCCATTGTGTGTAGTTTGAATTTTAACAAGGCCCGATAAAAAAGCAGCGTCTACTACTAAGCTAGCCGCGCGTCCATGATCCGGGTGACGGTCCTCGGGTGCATTACAAAAAATAATAGAAGGTTGATATTTTCTAATGGTTTCAATAATGGCGAATTGATTTTCTTTATTGTTCTCAAAAAAACCATCGGCCATCCCTAAATTTTCTCTCACGCCAATACCCATTACTTGAGAAGCCAACTGCGCTTCCTTTAGTCTTTGAGAAGTGGTGCCTCTTGTTCCAAGCTCTCCTTTGGTTAAATCTACAATACCTACTTTTTTTCCTTCAGACACAGCGACTAACAAGGCCCCTGCACAACCCAACTCTACATCATCGGGATGGGCTCCAAAAGCAAGTATATCTAGTGTTTGCATATTTAATTTTTTATCCTTACAAAGGTAAGTACTCAAAAGTCTTTTTTGACAAAAAACCCTCTCTTACTTGCGTAAGAAAGGGTTTGAATAAGTATAAAAAAGAATGTTTTTTAATTGTCTCTCTTTTATTGCTTCTTGGCGTAACGCTTGTTGAATTTATCAATACGACCAGCGGTGTCAACCAACATGTTTTTACCAGTGTAAAAAGGATGTGAAGTGTTAGAAATCTCCAATTTAATAACTGGATACTCTTTACCGTCTTCAAACATAACTGTTTCCTTAGTTTGTGCAGTTGATTTGCCTAAGAATTGAATACCGTTTGACATGTCCTTGAACACTACAAAACGATACGCTTCTGGATGGATACCTTCTCTCATAATTATGATTTTTAAGGATGTACGGATTTTGCCGTACAATTTATTTAATAGGACGCAAATTTAGCTTAAACCTAGGTTGTAACCAAATTTTAAAGCTTGAAAGGGGCCAATACCCTTATTTCATATTGATATACTGCAAAGGAAGGCCTAAATTGCCCGCCCTGCAAGCTGCTATAACATCTTGTAAATCATCGATTTTCTTGCCAGTCACACGTACAATATCGTCCATAATGGCCGCCTGCACCTTTAGACCACTTTCTTTAATAAGCTTGACCACCTTTTTGGCATCTTCCTGCTTTAGGCCATTTTTCACAGAAACATCCTTTTTGAAGATTTTGCCACTTGGAAAAGCGTCTTTAGAGAAATCGAAAGAGGATGCTTCAATGCCTTGCTTCATTGCACGGCTTATTAATACATCTACAATTTGCTGAATTTTCATTTCAGAGTCAGATTCTAATTTCAACATATAATCCTTCTTATTTAAATCAATCACTACATGATTACCTTTAAAGTCGAAACGATTCGTGATTTCTTTTTTCACAATATTGACTGCATTATCCAATGTTTGAATATCTACAGAACTCGCAATATCAAATGACGGCATACAATTTATTTTAGGATTTAAGAATAGTTTTAGGGAACCAACGTTTTGATTGAATCAAAAATACAATTCCTATCAATATTAAAAAGGTAGAAATTAATTCTGCTTGTGTAGGCTGAAAAGGAAGTGACATATACTTATTGTTCACTCTAATTTTTTCAATAAAGTAACGCTCCCCTCCTGCAAAAATTAAGTAAATACCAGTGAGTATACCTGGCTGAGTAACTTTCTTTCTAAATGACCACATGATACCAAACAAAATAAACATAATGATGATTTCATAAAAAGTAGTAGGAAAAACAGGCACAGGTAATTCATTACAATAATTGCCTTCGCAACCTGGTATGTGTACACCTTGATTCACTACATTATGTGCATAGGTGGAAGACCAGGTCCAATCAGGTAACCAATCGAAAGGCTTGGGTGCAAAATTGGGTATACCCCAATCTCCATCTCCACTTACATGACATCCAATTCTTCCCGCTGCATAAGCAAATAACATAGTTGGTGCCATGGCATCTGCAAAATGTATTACTCTAATATTATGTTTTCTAATGTATACTATAACCCCGATGGTGGCTAAAATTAAACCTCCATAAAAAGTTAATCCACTAAATGAAATAAGAGAACCAATGGGATCTTTTACTAAGTCATCAATGTTTTCTAAATTATGAAAAATTTTAGCCCCTAAGAAACCCCATAAGGCAGCTTGCAATACTACTTCACCTACTCTATCATGTGGCCATACAGTAAGTATCCTGGTTTCAGGCTTCGCCAATTTCTCCTTGTTTTTTTCTCTCCATTTGATATAAACCATGAGCCCACCTACCAAAATCCCTGCTAACATATTTCCATCCAAGGATAAAATAAAGGCCTGTGTATTATTTAAAGCATTTTCTATGGTAAAGGCTCCAACTATCTTATAACCAAACAAATAGCCAAAAATGAAATTGGTAATTAAGTCACTCATAGAAGCAGGTGCCCCTATTACAATTTTTTCTTCTTTAGCTGTAAACTCGCCTAAAGCTTCCTTTCTTTTCAATTCAAGGTATAATACATAACCAGAAGCCACAAAGGCGATTGCTACAAAAAAACCAAATGAATTGATAAGCTTTAATCCATTTAATTTAATACCGAATAAGTCATCGACTAAATAATATAAATTGGGATACATAGATTGAATAAATAAGGTAATGCAATGTACGAAAAAAAAAGGCCACACTAGAAAGTGCGGCCGTGTTTACTAACCCATCT
>JBEGKS010000229.1:2840-3449 GCA_041183945.1 Bacteroidota bacterium
TTAATATTTTTATTAATTACAATGTTCTTGAAACACTGAAATTAAGTGCTGTGCAATAACTTGAGCTGGTCTGCCTTCAATTTGGTGTCTTTCCACCATATTCACTAACTGACCATCTTTAAATAATAAGATTGCTGGAGAAGAAGGAGGATAAGGTAAGTGTAATTCTCTTACTTTATTGATTGCTTCTATATCAAATCCCGCAAAACTAGTTGTGATACGATCTGGTTTTTGAGTTGCATTCGCTACTGCCATTAAAACACCTGGTCTACAAGCACCAGCAGCACAACCACAAACCGAATTAATCACAAGTAATGTTGTACCTTCTTGCTTCACTGCATTTTCCACTTCAGCTGCTGTTGTTAAATCTTCAAAACCATTATCAACTAATTCAGCCTTCATTGGTAAAACAAACTCTTCAGGGTACATAACATCTACTATTTGAATCAAAATTAGGTGATTTAAAAATCTCTTACAAATTTGTTTTAAAGACATTTAGGCAGTTAATAATAAGATAATATGCCATAATGTCTTATAAATAGAAGAAAATCGGCCTGGAATAGGGTTTGTAGAGGTATATATGTTCAAATTATTGTAAAAATTTAAATA
>JBEGKS010000230.1:0-2824 GCA_041183945.1 Bacteroidota bacterium
CCATAAGTAAGGGCGTCCATGTCAATGCTTGCTTTGTTTTATTAGAGTAAGTGTAACTCATTAAACTATCGCCGTAGAATGCTACTTTTCTTTTTGTTGTTATTTCCTTGCCAAACATGACCAATTTTTCATTGGTCCATTCTATTTTGTTTAGGAGTTCATTAAAATAGTTATGATTTTGTTCAGCGTTTACTATAATTCCAAAATAATGTGCTTGTCCATCCTGGTTTATGATATTTGGAATATTTGCTCTCATTCAATTATATCATTTGATGATTTTCAAAATTATATTTTCCTTTGTGCCACAAAACAAATTTAGATCAAATTGTTTTATTAAAATCTCTAATGATGCAAACACCAATCGAAGAATTAAAATTAAGTATACAACCTACAAGAGCCGCTTTGTTATCACATCCAGTGTATAGTCAAATAAAAGATTTTGAAGGCATCAAGGATTTTGCAAAGTACCATGTGTTTGCAGTATGGGATTTCATGAGTTTATTAAAATCTTTACAAATAGGACTTACTTGTGTAAGCCTGCCTTGGATACCTGTAGGTTCTGCAAATACTCGTTTTTTAATTAATGAAATTGTTTGTGGCGAAGAGTCGGATGTTGATGAGCAAGGCAACAGGATAAGTCATTTTGAATTGTATTTGACTGCCATGCGTCAAATGGGGGCTGATACTAGTAAAATAGATGAATTATTAGCTTTGCTTAAAACGGGAAAGCCCATTAATGAGTGCATAGAAGCCGTTGATATGCCTTCAGAGGTAAAACAGTTTTTACAATACACTTTTGAAATAGCCATGCATGCTCCACTGCATGTGAAGGCCGCCGTTTTTACCTTTGGTAGAGAGGATTTGATTCCAGATATGTTTACCCAAATTTTAAATAAAATTTACGCCGAGCATCCCGACAAAGTATCCATTTTTAAGTACTATATAGAAAGACATATAGAGGTGGATGGGGGTCACCATAGTGAATTGGCCATACAAATGGTCTCAGAACTATGTGGAAATGATAAAACTAAATGGGAGGAGGCTACGAAAGCAGCTGTAGATTCTCTAAAAATACGAGCATTATTATGGAATGCAGTTAGCTCTAGTAAAATTGTTTAATATATATCAAAAAAAATTAAACAAAATACTAAACAAAGCGAAATTTTTTTATTTTTTTTACATTTTTTAACAAGTTTTCTAGTTTTTTATTTCTAACTTTTGTTCGGTTTAAAAAACAACGATTGTTTTGCTATTGCTTTGCAATACATATTTAAACATATGTATTGACAGCCGGAACGAACCGTGGAGAGTTGTGAATTAATACGTTCACCAAAACTCAACAAATATGGATCATTTATTTCTTCTTGATGCCACGATGGCGATTTCAAAGACCGATTATGTGTCTTTTACGTTCTTCGTAGGTACAATGGCTATGATGGCCGCTGCGGTTTTTTTCTTCTTAGAATTGAACAACACTAGTAAAGAATGGAGAACCTCAGTTCTTGTATCTGGGTTAATCACATTTATTGCTGCTGTTCACTATTACTACATGCGTGGATACTATGCTGAAACGCATGATAGTCCAACATTTTTCCGTTATGTAGACTGGTTATTAACTGTGCCTTTAATGTGTGTTGAATTCTATTTAATCACTAAGAAAGCAGGTGGTACTACAGGTTTATTATGGAAAATGATTTTAGCTTCTGTTGTAATGTTAGTTACAGGTTATTGGGGAGAGGCTGTTGCCCCAGCTCAAGCAACATTATGGGGAACTATAAGTGCTATCGCTTACTTCTACATTGTGTATGAAGTATGGATGGGAGATGTTAAAAAATTAGCAACTGGCGCTGGTACTGCAGTAGCATCTGCGAATGCAGCATTAGGTTGGTTCGTTTTAGTAGGTTGGGCTATTTATCCATTAGGATATTTAATCGGAACCGCTGATGGACAATGGTATGCTAGTTTCAAAAATATTGGAATTGACATGAACATCATTTACAACATTGGTGATGCTGTCAACAAAATAGGTTTTGGTTTGGTTATTTATAGCTTAAGTAGAAAAGCTGCTTAATATATAGGAATAACTTTTAAGGGGCAAGTTGGTTACTTGCCCCTTTTTTTATTTAATTTAGATCCATGCAAATTAAACTACGCCTTTACCTAATATTATTTGCATTTCTTTTATTCCTTATAGACACTGTTTTTGTTTTAAATAACAGCACTCAAATTTCCTTCTTAATTGTTGTCTTAATTCTTTTTGGAGTGCCCCATGGTGCCCTTGATTTATACATTGACCAACACTTGCATAAATCGGATAGTAATCAAAAATTATTTCTTTTAAAATACATAGCTAATATAATTGGCTACGCCTTAGTTTGGTATTTTTTCCCCATTGCCGCTTTAATTATATTTATTCTTATTACGGCTTATCATTTTGGAGAAATAGATTGGTTGGGTAAAACAGAAAACTTTATTCATAAATTAGCCTACTCCATTATTGGACTATTATGGATTTTATTACTTCTTTCTAAGAATATTCATTTTGCTTTGCAAATTTTTATTCGAATGGAACGCTCTGCCTTTAATGAAAGTCAATTTGTGGGGCTAGCTAATAAAATTTATCCCATCACACTTATTGGGATTGCTGCCATTTATTTTATATTATTCTTTTTCAAAGCGCAGTTCTTCTCCAAAAATAAATACTACTATTATTTAATTTTACAACAAGCTATACTTATTAGTTTTGCACTTTATATGCCTTTATGGCTTTGTTTTGCTTTTTACTTTGGTTTCTGGCACTCTTTATTATCATTCGATAAAATAA
>JBEGKS010000231.1:0-2822 GCA_041183945.1 Bacteroidota bacterium
TTGTAACCCCTCGTGCAGGTGGCGGTCAAGTAAAAGCCTTATACGTAAAAAGAGGAGACATGGTTAGAAAAGGTCAACTAATATTACAATTGGACAATAGCCTAATTAAACAAAGTGCAGCTGCAGCAAGTCAAAATATTGAAACTGTAAAATCTCAAGCTGCATTAGCTAAGGCCGTATATGAGAAACAAAAGAATTTATGGGATCAAAACATTGGTAGTGAGATTCAATTATTAACGGCTAAAACCAATGCAGAAGCCTTGGCTAGTCAGTTAAAAGCGGCTACAGAGCAATTAGGTATGGTGCGTGATCAATTGGCTTATACAAGCGTGCGTAGCGATGTGGACGGTGTGGCAGAGGAAGTGAATGTGAAAGTGGGTGATCTTTTTATGGGCCCTGGTCAAATTAAAATTGTAAACACATCTCGTTTAAAGTTAACCACTATGATACCTGAAAATTATGCAGGTAAAGTAAAAGTAGGTACTGAAACAAGTTTAAACTTTCCAGATATTCAAAAAGTGATTGATGTAAAATTATCTGTAGTAGGCAATGTGATAGATCCCCTTAGTAGAAGTTTTTATGTAGAAGCTAAATTACCTATTGATAAAAATTTCCGACCTAACCAATTGGTACAAGTTAAAATTAAAGACTACGAAAAAAAGAATGCGATTAGCGCTCCTATTAATTTATTACAAAACGATGGGAAGGGTAAATTCATTTATGTAGCGGTTATGGAGAAAGGAAAATTAGTGGCACGTAAAAGAGCAGTAACCGTAGGACAATACTATGGTAATAACATTGAAATTTTAGGGGGTTTAGTAGCAGGTGACAATGTAATCACAGAAGGGTATCAGACTTTATTTGATGGCCAAAACATTACGACCTCAGATAAATAATTAAAAAATAAAGCTTAATAGATATATATGTCGACAATAAAAAATATAAAAGAAAAGTTCAAAGAGTTTAAACCTACTTCTTGGGCTATTACCAATAAAACCACTATTTATTTAGTGATGTTATTTCTTAGCTTAGGAGGAATTTATCAATTCCTTACACTTCCCAAAGAGAATTTCCCTGAAGTAGTTATTCCTAATGTTTTTGTGCAAACAGTATATGTAGGTAACTCCCCTAAGGATATAGAAAACTTAGTAACGCGCCCTATTGAAAAACAAATCAAAAGCATTAGTGGTGTAAAAATTAGCAAATTTACTTCTACTTCTCAACAAGATTTTTCAGCGATTACTGTTGAGTTTAGTACAGATGTAAAACCAGAAATTGCTTTACAAAAAGTGAAAGATGCGGTAGATAAAGCCAAGTCAGATTTGCCTAATGATTTAACACAACAGCCTAGGGTCATTGAATTAAATATCAGTGACATGCCTATTATGTATGTGAATATTAGCGGCAACTATAGCCCCGTTCAATTAAAAAAATATGCCGACGATTTAAAAGATAAATTAGAAAGCATTTCACAAGTAAATAGAATTGATTTAGTAGGTGCCCCTGAAAGAGAATTTCAAATTAACGTTGATAATTATAGAATGCAAAGCTCAGGTATCACTTTTGATGATATCAGCGCAGCTATACAAAGAGAAAACCTTGACTTATCGGGTGGTTTATTAGAAGTAGGTACGATGAATCGTAACTTACAATTAAAGGGTCAATTAAAAAATGCAAATGATATTGCTAATATTATAGTGCGTAATTCAAATGGAGCGCCTATTTATTTAAGAGATGTGGCTTCTATTAAAGATACCGTAAAGAAGAATGAAAGCTATGCTCGTTTGAATGGCAAGAATGTACTAACCTTAAATATTGTTAAGCGTAATGGTGAAAACTTAATTGCTACAACCGATGCGGTAAAGAAAATTGTAGCAGAGGCTGTTGCCAATGATATACCCAAAGATGTCAATTTAGTTATTTCAGGAGACACAAGTATTAGAACTAAAAGTTCTTTTACAGACTTGGTGAATTCCATTGTCATTGGTTTTATTTTAGTATTAGTCGTATTGATGTTCTTTATGGGTGTGACCAATGCCTTCTTTGTGGCCTTGTCGGTTCCCTTGAGTATGTTTGTGGCCTTTGTATTATTACCAGCAGGTGATGTATTAGTAGGCTCGCATATTACTTTAAACTTCATGGTTTTATTTGCCCTCTTATTTGGACTGGGTATTATTGTAGATGATGCCATTGTGGTAATTGAAAACACACACCGAATTTTTGTGCAAGGCAAAGGAAAATTAACCGCTACTACATCCGCTAAAATGGCGGCAGGTGAAGTATTTGTTCCTGTATTAGCAGGTACGATTACAACTTTAGCACCTTTCTTCCCTTTATTATTCTGGCCTGGTATTATTGGTAAGTTTATGATTTACCTACCAGCTATGTTAATATTCACTTTAGCTGCTTCATTGGTAGTGGCCTTTATCATGAACCCTGTTTTTGCTGTTGATTTCATGAACCATGAAGAAGTAAAATCAGAAGAGCCTAGATCGGCCATGTTTAAGAAAAAAGGGTTCTGGATTCCTATTGGAATTGGAGTCTTATTAGACTTAATGGGCTTTACCTTCTTAGGAAATTTATTGATCTTCTTTATGATATTGGTAGTAGCTAATAAATATTTTATTACCGATTTAATTGAAAAATTTCAAACACGAACACTTCCAAAATTAATGGATACCTATGAGCGTATTTTACGCCGTGCCTTAAATGGTTGGAGACCCGTTAAATTATTAGTTGGCACTTTTGTTTTACTAATATTCTCTTTCGTATTTTTTGGAATTAGCATTAGTACTGGCAGAGTGGGTATTGAATTTTTCCCT
>JBEGKS010000232.1:0-3394 GCA_041183945.1 Bacteroidota bacterium
ACAATTATTTATTAGGTATCTATAGTTTTGTATAATAGTGGTCTTAATTTGATCGGTTTGAAAGAAGGGAATTTTCTTAACATCTAAAACCAACTGCATTTTTTGATGTGTCTTTGAAATTTGAGCATCGAATGGTTCTTGTACAGTGGCAGCCAAGCTCACCCCATCCTCTGTAACAAAAAAGCGTCTGGTAAAAACTAACTCATTGGCATTGCCATTTTTAAAAACTTTTAAAATATAATTTCCAGACTGCGTAGGTCTAGCCTGTGCATTGGGAAAATTAAATTCGTAATGATAATACCTTTGCGTGGCAATGGATGAAACCGAAAACTTAGAAATTTTATTTTGATTAAAGCCTTGCAAATAATCAAAGGCAGACATGGGAACAGCCGACCAATCGGCATTTCTTAGTTCTACTGAATAATAATAGTCTTGGTAATCATTTTTAAAATCGTCAAAGCTTATTAATAATGGTATGGGTTCACCAAGTGATACCACAGGAATAGCCAAAGGCTTATTCATTGGATGGATTAAAACAGTATGAATGCTATTTTGATAAATACTATCTGGGTTGGATTGACCTTGGCCCTTTACTGCATGAAGCCCTATTAGTAAAGCCATCCATAAGCATCTTTTTAACATGAACTTGGTTATTGGTCACTACGAAACTACCTTTTTAATCCTAATTTATAAACAGAAAAAACTAGATTTGTTAAAAATTACGCATTGTCCACCGCCTTCGAAATAGCTAAAAGAATAAGTTTTCAAAAACAGAAAAACTATACTCGTTTTATAGTAAGGCTATCTATTGCAGCAACTGCTATTAGTGTGGCGGCTATCTTACTTACTTTTTCTATTGTGAATGGCTTTCAGGCAACTATTGCTGGTAAAGTGTATCAATTCTGGGGACATATTAGAGTCGCATCTGTAAGTGGAGAACCCATGAAACAAGACGCGAATACCTTAACAGCATTTCAAGAAAATAAAGCTATAAAAAATAGTATTCCTTTTGTTAATCAGTCTACTGTGCTATCCTTTGAGCAAGATATTGAAGGGGTGGTGGCAAGAGGCATTCCTGCTACTACTCAAATACCTTTTTTAAGAAAGGGGAAGGGTTGGACTTCTTCCACTGAAAAAGATAGCATACTGAATGAAATTATTATTTCAGATAATACTTCTAAGAAATTAAATATTCAATTAGGTGCAACAGTGCGACTTTATTTTTTAAATACGGGCGCGGTTCAACAAAGAAAATTAAAAGTGGTGGGTATTTACCATTCTGGCATTGAAGAATATGATAACCAGTTTGTATTAGTGGACATAAAACTACTACAACAATTAAATAACAACGAATTAGTAGAGGGCTATTCTATTGTATTAAACGAAGATGCTCCCATTGAAGCCACTACATTAGCAATACAAAAGATACTTCCTGAAAACACGGTAGCTACTTCTATTAAAAATTATTATCCTCAAATTTTTGATTGGATAGGTGTTCAAACCATTAATAGAAATGTGACTATTACCATTATGCTTATAGTGGCCATTATTAATTTACTTACTTGTTTATTTATTATAATGCTAGAAAGAATAACTATGATAGGCACACTCACAGCCCTAGGTGCTTCTCAAAATTTTATTAGAAAAATATTTTTATTTCAAGCAAGTTTTATATGTTGGACAGGTATACTAGTAGGCGCTATTATAGGCCTTGGCTTATCATACTTGCAATCAAAAACAGGATGGATACAAATGGACGAGTCGGCCTACTTTATTAAAGAATTGCCTATTAAAATGGATGCCGTTCAAATTATTAGCGTTCTTATTGGCACAGCCATTATAAGCTATATCTCTTTCTTACTACCTACTTTATGGATTAAGAAAATTTCTCCAGCAAAAGCTATTCAGTTCGACTAAGAAAACAGCATTAAGCTTAATTAAGTTTATTTAACTAAGCTTTTGCATTCGCTAAAATAATTCCCGTTGCGACTGCCGCATTCAATGATTCTGCCTCACCCGTTCTAGGAATAGAAATGGGATGAGATATAAAAGACAATAAATTTTCTCTAATTCCTTTCGATTCATTTCCTATTAATATAAAATTAGAAGGCTCCCATTTTATTTCATGCATGGACTTTCCTTTTAATAAGGCACCATAAACTGGTAATTTATTTTTAGACTTTGCATTAGATGCTAAAAGCGTTTCAAGATCCATTGAACGCAGGTTAACCCTAAAACAACTACCCATGGTACTTTGTATTACCTTAGGATTATACAAGCCAGCTGTATCTTCTGAAACTACTATTTGATCTATGCCAAACCAGTCAGCTGTTCTAATAATGGTGCCTAAATTTCCAGGGTCCTGAATACCATCTAATAATAATGTCAATTTTCCATTATAAACCAAGGCCTGCTCCTCTTTCTTTTTTTCCACAATGGCCATGACCTTATTGGGTGTTTGAAGTAGGCTTAATCGACCTAACATAATTTCATCCACTTCCACTAGTTCTGCTGGCAATGCGCCTTGTGCTTGAATCCAGTCAGGCAAGGCAATAATTTTACGAATGACCCAATTAGATGCCAATAATTCCTCTAACATCTTAGGCCCTTCTACAATAAACACAGATTCTTCCGCCCAATGTTTTTTATGGGCAAAAGATTGAATATATTTGAGCTCACTATTACTTATCATTTACATGCAATTACGGAAGCTTAAAAATATTAGTTTCTTCTCAAGATTTTACCTTCTTGGTCTTTTATTTTTATTAAATGCATGCGCAGACATTAAAAAAGCAGTTATTCATGACTATCCAAGACGCAGGCAATAATATAGAGGCGCAAGCACTTTCTAATGAACTAGCCAATTACTGGGACGATAGTGTTAAGGCCAAACAAGTACGTCAATTCGGTGTTTTCAACACCATTTTACAACCTATTCGCTTACAGGAAGAGAAACTGGAGCCTTCTGTCCAGTTTATGAAAAACTACTTAGCCACCAAGGGTTATAATCATCCTGTATTAACACCCATTGTAAAAGTAGACACCATCAATAATGAATGGAGGGCGCGCCTTACCATGGAAATTCTTTTAAATAAAAAAACACTTATCGATTCTGTGGTGTATGAATTAAGTGATACCCTTTTACAATCCATCGCAAAAAATAATACTGCTTTTGCTTATATAAAAAAAGGAATGGCCTATTCCAATGAATCTATCAACAATGAATTAGACCGACTCGTCGAATTATTTAGAGCCAATGGATATTACTTTTTTACCAAAGAAAAAATATTTGCAGAAGTTGATACACTGAATCAAGGTTTAATGGAATTGAATTTGGACCCATTAGATCAAATGAACCAAGTACTTCTTGCACAAAAAACAGAAAGCGAACACC
>JBEGKS010000233.1:0-3077 GCA_041183945.1 Bacteroidota bacterium
ACGTTTATGTGGTTGAAATGTACGTTTCATTTGATGTCTTTTACTTGCTTAGTTTCTTAAAATTGTTTCCACTTCAATAGCAGTCACCATACCACTACCTGTGAAAGGACGGCAAAAATAGGGTATTTTTTCATTTCTTAAGCTAAATCTGTATGTTTTGCCTCAATTTTTTGTCCAAAAAATAGGCTGCCCTGTTTTTCAAAGCTGAGGGCATTATCGGTGGTATAAAAGCTTAAATGCCCATATTGACTGCATTTTTGGGCTAATTCAGGGTGATTTTCAAGGTATTTTGCAAGACTTTTTGCCACTATATCTCCTTGTGTCACCAAACTCACCCCTACAGGTGTCACCAAACTCACCCCTACAGGTAGGAAGGACTTAATTTTAGCCTCCAAGAGCGGATAATGCGTACAGGCTAGTAAAATAGCATCGATACCCTTAGATTGGCTAAAAAGCTCGTTAAAGTATTGTTGTACAAAATAGTCTGCCCCTGGTTTATCAAACTCCCCGTTTTCAATTAAAGGCACCCACATAGGACAGGCTTGTTGGAAGACTTGTAAGTCGGGAAAAAATTTAGCCAATTCAATGGGATAGCTTTCACTTTGCACCGTTCCCAAGGTACCCATAATGCCAATTTGATGATTCGTAGAAAAATTCCCTAACACTTCTGTGGTTGGACGAATAACCCCTAATACTCTTTTACTAGGATCGATATGGGGTAAATCTAATTGTTGAATATTTCGAAGCGCTTTTGCTGAGGCCGTATTACAAGCAATAATGACTAAAGAACAACCTTGTTTAAAAAACCAATTCACTGCTTCTAAAGTATATTGATAGACTGTTTCAAAAGATCTAGTGCCATAAGGCGCGCGTGCGTTGTCTCCTAAATAAATATAATCGTACTGAGGTAATTGTTTTTTCAATTCCTTTAAAATGGTAAGACCCCCATAACCACTATCAAAGACACCAATGGGTGCTGACATAAAATTTATTTAATTGAATACAATTTTGAAAACCTTCTTCTGTAAAACTAAGAACCTCGTTGCATAACAACGAGGTTCTTATCGAAAATATTTTATTAAAGTATTATCCTTTTTTAGCTGGTGCAGCTGCTTTAGTAGCAGTTCCGCCTGTAGCCGCTTTGAAAGCGTCTTCCACATCCTTAGGTAAAGCCAACTTTAACTTCATTGCCACACGAATTGTTAAATTGTCTGCAATAGAAGGTTGCGCATAAGGAGATAAAGCATCTGCCTTTAAAACTAAAGTATATTTATTTTCTGCAACTACTTCACTTAAAGCAGCAGCTACTTTTTGTCTGTAAGGCAATAAAAGAGCTTCCTCTTTTTGTTGCATCATACTTTGTTGGTATTGTTGCCAGTTGATTAACTTATACTTTAATTTATTTAAATCGGTAGTTGCCATTTCATAAGCCTTTGCTTTTTTAGACAACTCAGCTGAGTCTCTTCTAAAGATGCTATCCTTAATTTGATAATCTTTTAAAGTGTAGTTATACTCTTCTTGTAAAGAATCTTGAGCGTAAGATCTAAGTACAGTATCTAATTTTTCTTGGATACCTGGGAATAAAGCAATAACGCTTTGGTCATCAAAGTAACCAATCTTTGTTTGTGCAGTTGCACTTGTTGTAAATGAAGCTGCGATAAATAAGATGACAGCTACTAAGAAACCTTTTTTCATAAGATGTTGTTTTAGTTATTGATACCCAATTCCTTTAAAACGTCGTCGCTTTTATCCAGTTTTGGGTCTGCAAATATAATGGTAATTCCTTCACTTTTATCCAAAATGAAGTCATAAGCCCTTGCTGCGGCCATTTTTTGGACTGCATTATATACCTTATCCTGAATGGGTTTAACCAGTTTTTGCCTTTCCTTAAACAAATCACCCTCATATCCAAAACGCTTTTTTTGCAAATCTCTCAATTCTTTTTCTTTTACAAAAAGCTCATCTTCTCTCTTTTTTCTTAGGTCTTCAGACAGCATAAATTGCTCAGCCTCATAGTTTTTGTACATCTTATCCAAGACCATTTGCTTGGCATCAATTTCTTGTTGCCAGCCATCCCCTAATACTTTTAATTTTTTATCTGCGTCCTTATATTCTGGAATTTTATCCAAAATATACTTGGTATTAATTACCGCATATTTTGTTTGTGCCTGGCTTGTGAAAAAACTGGCAAGTCCAATTAAAAGGACCAAAAACTGTTTTCTAAATTGCATGTTCAATAATTTATGAAATGAAAATTATAATAACTATTATTCTGGTTCAAACCCTAGCATAAAGGTAAACCTTCCTGCATCTTTTAAGGATGTTGTTCCATTCAATCTATCTATACCAAGTCCATAATCAAAACCTAATAAACCAAACATAGGTAAATAGAAGCGCATTCCAATACCCACTGAACGTCTTAAGTTAAATGGATTGTATTCTTTCATGCTATACCAACCATTGGCGGCTTCAAAAAATCCTAAAGCATAAATAGTACTACTTGCCGCTAAACTTAAAGGATAACGTACTTCCACTGCATACTTATTAAAGATGGTAAACTTCTGTCTTGAAGATTGTTGATCGGGATTTATTTTTGGATTCGAACTCTCGTATACAGGATATCCTCTTTGTGCAATGATATCATAACCTAATAATGCAAACTGATTACTTAATCCAGCATCACCTACTTGGAAACGTTCAAAAGGAGACACTGCTACGTCGCTATTATAAGATCCCAAGAAACCATATTTAGCTGCAAATTTTAAAACAAACTGTTTATTATGGTCTTCCCCTGCTGGCTTACCCAATGGCACATACCATTCTCCATTGAATCTCCATTTATGGTATTCTAATAATTCATAAGGGTTTGATTTTTTTGCAAAATTGGGATCAAACAAAGAATAAGGTGGCGTTAATTGCGCACTCATTAAAAATGTAGATCCTGTTCTTGGGA
Organism: Bacteroidota bacterium; assembly: GCA_041183945.1. Classification (GTDB taxonomy): domain Bacteria; phylum Bacteroidota; class Bacteroidia; order Chitinophagales; family Chitinophagaceae; genus Sediminibacterium. The sequence continues at coordinate 2,954 of JBEGKS010000233.1, forward strand.
ACAAAGGCTGGTCGACTGAAGTTCTTTGTAAAGCAATTCTAAAATTGACATTGTTTACAATACCATTATTGAAGTTGGGAAGATTATAAGGATCAATCGCATAATCTTTCAAAGTGTATCTGGT
>JBEGKS010000234.1:0-2761 GCA_041183945.1 Bacteroidota bacterium
CAATTAGGTAAGCATATCAAGGTGAATGAAGGCAGCCTTCCAGATATTAGCCAGGCCGATATGGTACTTATAGGGGCAGGGGAATGCAGGGGTGGAGGCTATGCCTTGAATGGGCATGAAGCTGCCAATGCAGTAAGAGCTGCTCTGTATTCTCTTTATTATTGGCATACCCAGGTGTCCATTGTTGATTTAGGGAATGTAAAACTGGGCCAGTCTATTCAAGATAGTTATGCAGCCCTAAGAACTGTTATTTCAGAATTATTACTACAAAATAAGAAAGTGGTTATCATGGGAGGTTCTCATGATCTTAGTTTGGCTCAATACCATGCTTATACTTCCATACCTACCTTGGTGAACGCCGTGGTGGTCGATGCTAAAATAGATTTAGACCTTGAGGCAAGACTTCCTTCCGACCATTTTTTAGAAGAACTTTTTACGGGTCTTCCGAATCATTTAAATCACTATGCACATATAGGATTCCAAAGTTATTTTATGCATCCGCATATGTTAGAGACTATTGATAAATTAAGATTTGATTGTTATCGTTTGGGAAAAGTGAGAGAAGATATTGAAGAAATGGAACCCGCTATTAGAGATAGCCATATGATGAGCTTTGATATTAGCGCCATTCAAAATGCACAAGCCCCAGCTAATTTAATTACACCCAATGGGTTCAATGGAGAAGAGGCATGTATTTTAATGCAGTATGCGGGCATGAGTTGGAAAACCAGTACTATTGGGCTATTTGGTTATCAGGCCGAACTAGACAATAATGGCTTGACAGCTATTCAAATGGCGCAGATGATTTGGTATGTAATTGACGGGATTCAAAAAGGTAAAAAAGAATCTCCCTTGTCGGATGCAGAAAGATTTAAAGAATTTCATATTGCTTTTTCAGATATAGAAACTAATTTTTTACAAAGTAAGAGCACTGGAAGATGGTGGATGCAAACGCATAATAATCAATGGGCCCCTTGTAGTTATAAAGATTATTTAGTAGCTTCCAATAACGAAATTCCAGAAAGATGGCTAAGAGCATTAGAAAGGGAATAAATTTTCCCGCCCTATTTACGGTTTTTTTATTGTTAGTGAGTTCTGCTTGTTCTGTACGTCAGGCGCAGAAAACTTTATTACAGGACCCTGCATTAAAAGGAGCCCATGTAGGTGTGGCAGTGTATAATGTTTCTAAAGAAAAGTGGGTAGACAAGCACTTAAGTAATTTATACTATACACCTGCTAGTAATACTAAAATTCTTTCTTGTTATTTAGGTATGCGCTTTTTGGGCGATTCCATACCTGGTTGGAAAATGGCAGAAAATAAAGACAGTATTTTTTTATTACCCTTAGGTGACCCAAGTTTTTTACATCCCGATTTTACTTATCAACCTATTGCCGATTTAATTCGTCAAACTAAAAAGCAAGTGGTTCTATGTTTTCCCGATAAGGCAGATGCCTTTGCTATGTATGGTAAGGGTTGGGCCTGGGATGATTATGCTGAAGACTATCAACCAGAAAGAAATAGATTGAATATTTATGGCAATGTGCTTACTGTTACTAAATCTAAAAACGGCGTCAATTTTCAACCAAGTTTATTTACAAAAAATCAGACAGCACCAAAAGAATATACGCAGTGGTCTAGAGAAAAATTATCAAATCAATTTTTTGCCACTGGTCGTAGTATAAAAGATACTTTACAACAAATTCCTTTTATAACCGATACGACTTATGCTTTAGCAAAAGCTTTATTAGAAGATACATTACATCCTGCTTATCCTATTGCCATTCAAAAGGGCTGGCAGCAGGCTGGGGGACGAATTGTAAAAACAGTTCCTACCGATAGCTTATTAAAAATTATGATGCATAGAAGTGATAACTTTTTTGCAGAGCAAGTTTTTTTAATGGCAAGTGAGCAAGTTTTAGGCACTATTAATGAGGATGCTTTTATAGATACTATTTTAAAAGCAGACTTTAATTATTTCCCTCAAGCCATACAATGGGCAGATGGCAGTGGACTTAGTCGTTTTAATTTAAATACACCTGAAAACTATATCGCCTTATTGAAAAAAATGGAAAACGATTTTAGTATCACGCGTATTAAAAATGTTTTCGCACAAGGTGGCAAGACTTCTTTGTCTGCTTATTATAAAAATATTCCTGGAGAGCTGTATGCAAAAACGGGAACCTTAGGAAATCAAGTAGCTTTGAGTGGTTATATTATTACCAATAAAGGAACACGCTTATTATTTTCAGTTTTAGTGGCCAATCATATTAGTCCTAGCACTTATCCTGTAAGAAAAGCGGTGGAAGCTTATTTAACAAGTATCATGAAGGTAAACTAGGTAAAGTTGAAAATAAATTTTAGCTAGGTAAACTGGGCTAGTTATTTACTAAATAACCCATCTAAATAATCCTCCTTAAATTCAACATAGGTAGGGGCTCCAGAAGCAGTGATGGTAGGAATATCGCAGTCTGATAAGGATTCAATCAAGGCGTGCATTTCTTTATGACTTAGTGCTTGGCCAGCTTTAATAGCCATTTGACGCGCCATGCAGCGAATGAGCTTTTCTCTTTTGCTAAATTTAATATCTCCACTAAAATGTTTAAACTGTTCAAGTAGTAATTCAATTGCATTTTTTTCGTTACCTGAAATGACATCGGCAGGTATACCTTGAATAATAAAACTATTTTGCCCAAAGGGTTCAATTTCATATCCAATTAAAGCAAGGTCTTCAATAATATCTTCTAGCAGTATAGCATCACT
>JBEGKS010000234.1:2805-3023 GCA_041183945.1 Bacteroidota bacterium
GGCTGTGCACTTGCCTTTTGAAATTTTTCATACAAGACTCTCTCATGCGCAAGTTGTTGGTGAATAATAATCACGCCACTATGCGAGGGCGCAAGTATATATGTTTGATGCAACTGAAGTAGGCTTGCTGTTTCTTCTATCTGAAGTGGGTTGCCTTCTTTATACAATCCCATGGAAGAAGCTTTTACAATATAGGATTCAGCAGTTGCATCCTCCTG
>JBEGKS010000235.1:0-2760 GCA_041183945.1 Bacteroidota bacterium
TTAGGTTCTTCTTCCTCCTCCATTAAATATCTCTTGTTGACTATCATAAAATGTATTTGAACAGTTTTATTATTTTTTTAATTTTCTTGGGTTGGTTAATAAGACTTCATCCACCAATCCATATTCTTTACCTTCTGCAGCAGTCATCCAAAAATCACGTTCGCAATCCTTGGCCACTGTGTCAATATCTTTATGTGTATGATGTGCAATCACTTCATACAATTCATGTTTTAACTTCTTAATTTCTCTTGCAGTAATTTCTATATCAGATGCTTGTCCTCCAATGGCACCGCTAGGTTGGTGCAACATAATTCTACTATGTTTTAAAGCAGTTCTTTTCCCTTCTACACCTGCGCATAATAAAATTGCACCCATACTTGCCGCCATGCCTGTACAAATAGTAGCTACATCGGGACTAATAAATTGCATGGTATCATAAATACCTAAGCCTGCATAAACGCTTCCACCTGGGCTATTGATATACATTTGAATATCCTTGGTACGATCGGTACTTTCTAAAAATAGTAATTGAGCTGTTACAATATTGGCTACATAGTCATTGATGCCCTCGCCTAAAAATATAATACGGTCCATCATTAACCTGCTGAATACATCCATACTAGCCACATTCATAGGGCGCTCCTCAATAATATAAGGAGTTAAGTTGGTTACACTTTTTTTGTACTGGTGTAAAGTATTGCTACTGATACCCTTATGCTTGATGGCATACTGCTCAAATTCTTGTCCTAAATTCATAATTGCTTTTTTCTGTAAGTAAAGGTAAATCCTTGTAATCAAAGGAAGTACAAAAAGGGTGCCAAACTTTGGTTATAGATGCCTCCATTTGTGCCAAATTATATTGACAATCAATAAGATAGGGTTTTTGGAATAGACTAGTGCTTATGATTATTCAGCATATCGGCGAATTTCTCCGCTTCTATGGCTTCATCCTTAGCTTCCACTTCAGACTCGATGGCAGTGAATAATTTGTCCGTGCTTATTCTTTGATAGCTATCTTCTACAAATTTTCTGTCCTGCATCATTCTAACCGCGTAATCTTCTAACCATTTATCGTTGTCTCCTAAGGCGCCCATTTGAGGTCCCATATAACTCATCAATTGTTGCTTCGCGAAGTTCTTTAAATCTTCAGCGACTACTTCAATTTTATGATCTAGGGTTAATTGACTGTTAATTAAAGTCCATTTTAATTGGTCTTGGAAAACTGGATATTCTTTTTCTGTTTCTTCTTCTGTTCTTTGCTTCTCTCCACCTTTTTGTAACCAACGTTTTAAGAAAGCTACTGGAAATTCCATTTTAGTATGATCAATTAAATGATGATAAATTTGATCATGAATTTGATTTTTGGCTTGTTGCGCATAGTAACCTTCAATATCTTTTTTAATTGCGGCTCTAAATTCTTCTTCTGTTTTAATAACCTCATTTGGATAAGTGGTTAAAAATAATGTTTCATCTAAGGCAGCTTTTTCTACTAAACCAACCTTGGTAATAAGTATTTTAAAATATTTATCGGCGTCTGTTTTTGAAATACCTAAATCACCTACAATAATGTCTAATTCCTTGTCCTCAAAGGCTTTCTTCAATTGGATCACCACGGTGTCATCCTTCTTCTTGCCCATGAATTGCTTTCTTGCTTTCTCTGCAAAATATTTTACTAATAAAGAATTGTCTTTTGATATACCGGCTTCTACTTCGTTTCCGTCTTTATCTGTTTCAGTGAAAGTGATATTGATAACATTCTCGTCTGACTCCACCATTTCAGGATCGGTCATTTTACCATTACGCGTTTGAATTCTTTCCACTTCATTTTGAATCATTTCATCGGTTACTTTTACTTTGTAACGTTTTACTTTAATCCCTTTTACATTTAAAGAAAAGGCTGGCTTTAAACCAACTTCAAAAGCAAAATCATAAGTGGTAGGTGCATTCACATCTAAGGGAAGTAATTGCGTATCCATAGGAAGTGGCTGCGCAAAAATTTCTAATTTTTCATTGCTGATATAATGATTTAATTCAGCCTCTACTTTTTTAAGTACTTCGTCAGAGAAAACAGACTGTCCATACATTTTTTTAATTAAGCCTGCAGGTACCATGCCCTTTCTAAATCCAGGGATGTTTGCTGTTTTAGCATGCTTTTTTAAACTTGTTTCAAAACTAGGGTAGTAGTCCTCTTTGGTAAGGGTCACCGTAAGTTTGTCATTTAAAAGGCCAATGTTCTCTCTTTTTATACTTGCCATATTCTTATTTTTCTAGTAAATTCTAAGGTTTAAGGGGGGCAAAGGTAAGTTTTTGCACCTAAAAAACAGCTATTTATATAAAAAAAAGCCCCCCGATGACTCGAGGGGCTTTTTTTGTTTTGTGCGGATGGAGGGGGTCGAACCCACATGCCTCGCGGCGCTAGATCCTAAGTCTAGTGCGTCTGCCAATTTCGCCACATCCGCTTAGGGGCTGCAAACTTAATTTATTTTTTATTATGAATCTTCAATTTTTGGAAAGCCTATGGAATCATGGCCAAAATCTTCTCTAAATAAACCTGATCCACTGCATCAAATTCAGCCAGTTCGCTACTATCTACATCCAAAACGCCTACCATTTTACCCTCTTTAAATACAGGTAATACGATTTCCGATTTTGAACTACTACTACATGCAATATGCCCTGGAAATTTTTCAACATCTTCGACTATAATAGTAGCTTCTTTTTCCCAGCTCGTTCCACAAACTCCTCTACCTTTTTTTATTC
>JBEGKS010000236.1:0-5114 GCA_041183945.1 Bacteroidota bacterium
GAATTAAATGTTCATTTAAATAGCGGGTATTGGTATTTAAACTAGCAATTTGTTTTTGCATTACCCTTACTAGACTTGGATGACAATGCCCTATATGACTTACATTGTTGACGCAATCAATATAGGTATTGCCTTTGTCGTCATATAAATATTGTAAGGCAGCTTTATCAATTTTTAAATGCTTTTCATAACTAATACTTAGGTTTCTTCCAATATGTGCCTTTCTTTTCGTTTCTAAATTTGTATAATTTTCTTTTTCATTAATGATGGAACTAAAATGACAAGCCAGTCTAAAAGCATTTTCTGCTTTAATAGGATTAAGTGTAATTAAATAAGAGAGCAAATTCCAAGCAGGCTGCTCTGTTATAAAATGATGTTCGTTATTCGTTGCCAAAGAACCATTATAGGCAGACTGCGTTACACTAATGCATAATCTTGCAGCAATTAAATAATATAAAATACTTAACTCCTTTTCTTCCAAGGCATAAGCACTATGATAGCCCTTTACTACTAAAACGGCTGCGGCTAGTGGGTCGGACTGGTGTAGCATTGCATAGGTACAGGCTACGGCTACATTATTAATTAAGGCAGTGTGTACCATATCACCAAAATCTATTAGCCCTGCAATGGCATCCCCTTCCACTAATACATTATAATCATTGGCATCGTTATGCGTATAGGCCTGTCTATAAGAAGAAAGTGTGGGAAGTACTTCAGTTTCAAATTGCAGCAAAAAATAATCGGCAATTCTTTTTTTAGAAGCATCCTTTATATAGCTCATTTTATAATTCGCATCGCGCGCAGTACTTATATCCCAAGTATAATGTCTATGCATGCCCGGATGCTTAAAGCTTTGAAGGCTTTTATCCATCTTGCCTAAGAAAATTCCTAAATTTTCAAATAAGGCTTTGTTTTTTGTTGGTGTTTCTACCCAAAAACTTCCTTCTAAAAAACTTAATATTCTAATATAATAAGTTTGTTCATCAATAATTATTTCTGTTAAGGTTTCTCCTTTTTTATTTAAGGTATACACTTGAAACTGTGCAGCTAAATCCGATTTTGCTAAATGTTGTAGAATTTTTACCTGTGCTTCTAAGAAAAAATAGTCGTGGCTACTATTAGAAACTTTTAAAATATTTTTCTTACCCGATTTTTCAACTAATAAAAAATTAAGTTCATCATAGCCATTTAGCATAGATGCTTTTACTTCTATGCCATAATAATTTGCTACCCAGTTTTCAATGGTACCAATGGTAAAATTCATGCCAACAAGTTAGTTAATTATTCAGAAAGCTTTCCATCGAGGCTGCCACTAATTTTGGCGCTTCTTCCATAGGGGTATGTCCTATGTTTTTATAAACAGTGAGTATGCTTCCTTTTATATCTTTTTGAAATAGATAGGCATTGTCCACCGCAATGAGATGATCATATTCTCCCCATAAAATTAAAGTTGGCTGTGTAATGGTTTTAATGGGTTCAGAAGAGGTAGCTGTTCTATTTTTAAATAAAGACAAAGTAGCTGCACGATTGCCTTCTCTTAAAAGCATTTCATGATACCTGGTTACTATAGCATCGCTAATAAGGCTATTATCGTAAAATACGGTTTCCAAACTTTTTCTTATTAAAAATTTAGGAGTAATAACCAAGAGTAAATTATTAATAACAGGGGTGCTGGCTAATTTAAAACCTAAACTTCCTTTTTCATTTTTCATGGGATAACCACCTGCATCCAATAAAATAAGTTTAGCAATTTTATTAGGATGCGCCACGGTGTATTGCCAAGCAATGGCACCTCCTAAGGAATTACCCGCTAAGGCACATTTATTAATATGTACTTTATTTAAAAAGGAATCTAGAAAACGAACATAATAATCACCTGCATAGTAGTTCTCCGGATTAGGGCCTGTGATACCAAAGGCAGGTAGGTCGAATCTTATAATTCTTCTTTTATTTGAGCTTGCAAGCATAATGGAGACCAAGCTATCCCAAGTATGTAAAGAAGATGAAGTACCATGAATAAGTACTAAGGGAGTAGAATCGGAGGGGTTGCCTTCGTCTCTATAATGCACCTGCATGCCCATCAGTGGCATATACTTAGAAGCGGCATTGCCATATTTAGCTTTAATTTTTTCAACAGGAATATCTCTTTGGCCATATACTGTAAAAACGACTATTAATAATACCAGTATACTTAATACACTATAGCCAAGGCTGCGTTTTATCTTATTCATTCAAAAATATCCTTTAGTTATTAGGCTCTACAAAATAATCAACCACAAATACTTTATCCATATGCGGCTTTAATACCGTTTGAAATGCAATATGTGCTGGGTGTTTTTGATAGTCTGCTAAATCCTTTTCAGAATTAAAAGTAAGTGTAAAGCAATGTGTAAAGCCTTGGTCTAAATGTTCAGGACTCATATTAATACCCCACTGCATATTTTTAACCTGAGGCACTTTGCCATATAGCTTTGCAAATGTATGTGCTACATTTTCTACTTCTTTTGCAGAAGAGCTTGCTTTAAAAGTAAACAATACAACATGTTTTAATTCTCCTGTTCTATTTTGTGCATGGGTTGTTAAAAAGCTAATGGCTAAAAAAGCGAATAAAATAATTTTTTTCATTTTGATTGGGTTAATGGAGTTTAAAATTATAAATAAGTTTGAGGATCGTCACAAATTCTAAAATTTTCATTAAAGCTATTCATTATTTTGACATCCTCACTAGAAATTGTAAACTTAATGGCTTCAAAGTTTTCTTTGAGCAGGTGTTTTATTGTATTTTTTACAAAGAAGTACTAAGCGATCATCTGAAAATTTGAGCCCCCTTGTAATGGGTGAATAAGACTGCACTTGAATACCTGCTTCTTTACAATAGTTTAGTAAGTCTTCTTGAAACAACCAAGGTGAAAATTCTATTTGATTAACTGCAGGCACAATATTAGCTGTTGATTTTAATTCTTCTAATAAGGCAATATTATAATTAGCCACCCCAATGGCCTTCACTTTTTTATCTGCATATAATTTTTCTAAAGCCTTCCAAGAAGCAGCGCGGCCCTCTTTAATAGGCCAATGTATTAAATATAAATCAACATAGTCTTGATCTAATTTTTTTAAACTATCGTCAAAAGCTTTAAGGGCTTGATCATAACCATGGTCGGTATTATTAAGCTTCGTGGTTAAAAAAATATCTTTTCTATCTACCCCTGCATTTTTTATTGCCTTGCCAATTTCTAGTTCATTTTCATACATGCTAGCAGTATCAATTAAGCGGTAGCCAATTGCTAAAGCCTCTTCTACAGCCTGCTCTGCGGCTGCTTTGTACATATCATAAACACCTAAGCCCAATAAGGGCATAGTTAAACCATTATTGAGCTTAGTACTATTATTCATTTGATTAGACAGCGCGTTGTTTACCATTTCTCTAGGCCTAATAATTTTTTGCCTAGCTCGTTTAGTTCTGCAGTTTCATATTTTGTTTGCTCCCAGTTTCTTGGATCTCCAGGAAAGGCATAACCTTCTGGTGCAATTCTATGTTTCCAAGAATTTACTCTCCACTGCGTTAAGGCCTCATTATTTTCTTCTGCAGGCATCATAGATAAATATTGTGCAATACGCACTTTGTCTGTACTATTATTGGCTCTAATACCATGTGGTTCTAAACTATTAAAAATTAGTAAGTCACCTGCTTCTAATTTTACTTTAGTAGGAGTGAAGCCAGTGGTATCAGGTTTGAATCTATCTCTGTCTTCTGGTTGTGTTAATTTCCAAGTATCATAAGTTCTGTATAATTCTGGAATACATTGAAAGCCTCCCATGTTTTCATCGGTTTGATCGGCCAAGGCTAATACACCTTGCACATTCACAGGCTTTGTTTCTGGATCGTAATCCCAATGAATAAATGCTTTGTATTCATGTCCAGGACGAATGGGGAAATTTAAATTGGCTCTATCAATTGAGACCCATAATTTTTCTGTTCCCCATATATCAACAAAGGCGTCATATACTTTTTGCATTTGACGATTGTTCCATAAATGTTGGTTATTGTAACATTCTACCATGCCTGTACCTGCAAGCTCTTTCATTTTCATTTCAGCTCTTGGTGCAGTGTACCATGTTTCTTTATTATTAGGGTCCTTCTCTTCAAACTCCCATAAGAAAGCCGCAGTCGCTAGCGCTTGCTCACGAGGTACTGCATTTTTAATAACAATATATCCATTGTGTTTCCAGAAGGTCCAATCTTCTTCACTTAATACACGTAGTGGTTTGCCATTAGAGCGGTCATTTAAACTAGTGGCACTACTTTTTGCAGTAGAAGGGTTTCCGGGAATGTCTTTGTGTGCATTATTAGGCACCATGGTGGGTACCATATTGGGTACCATTGATTTATTTTCCATAGCAATCGAATTTAGTTTTATGAAGTAAAAATACAGTTTCTCAGGGGCTATGTATTTTCCCTAAATTGGCCATTATTTGCTCTATTTTGATAAAATATAGTTAATTTGTAGCCTAAGTCAGTTATTTTAGTAGTAATTATAAGTATTCAACGATCGAATGAAATTAAGTTTAGAAAATATTAAACCAGACGAAGGCAGCTCCTTTAAAATTCTTTTAACGCCGAACTTGAATCAAATTTATTACTGGCATTTTCATCCAGAAATCGAACTTGTTTATGTTGAAGCAGATAAAGGCATAAGACATATTGGTGATCATATTTGTACTTATGAAGGAACTGACTTAGCCTTAATTGGTTCTTATATTCCACATTTAAATTTTGATTATGGTGTAAAAACAACTGTTGAAACAGTAGTCGTTCAGTTTAGACAAAATTTTTATGAAGATGCATTTTATAAGCAACCCGAAATGCAAGCTATTTATGATTTATTTGAAAGAGCCAAAACAGGCATTGCTTTTTATGGTGCAACAAAAAAGAAAGCGGGGGAATTATTAAAAAAATTATCGGGGCTTTCTGCCTTTGATCAGTTATTATTATTAATTCAAGTTTTTCAACAATTAGCTACAAGCAAAGAATTCACTTCACTAAATACGCGCCCCATTGCTTCTCATGCGGTTATCAAGGAACAAGAAAGAATGCATCAAATATATAAGTTTGT
>JBEGKS010000237.1:0-2964 GCA_041183945.1 Bacteroidota bacterium
CTTTAGGTGAGTATATCTATATATTTATAGTTATTATATTGGTTATCAAATTAGTAGAAAGCTTATTTGCACTTAAAAATAAGTTCAACATTCATAGTTTCTGGACTGATTTATTGAATTTTGGAAAGAAGCTGTTTTTGAAATTAGTGCAGGTGTATGTGGTTTTTATGCTTTTATGGGGATTGAACTACCGAAAATCTAGCCCGGCCCAAAGTTTCCAAATAAGTATTGATACCAGTTATTCTGAAGTTCAATTAGACAGTTTGAGCTTGCATTTAATTGACCAGTTGAATTTGACCAGGCAAAAATTACCCGATTCGGTCATAGATAAATTGAATTATAAGTATATAAGGGCATAAAAACCTATTATCCTTTCCTGCATCTTGAAAAGCCTGTTTTGAAAAAGGCGCATTTTTCTACTTGGGGGGACTATTTAGGGTATTTGGCATTTTACCAACCCATAACGGGGGAAGCCATTATAAGGACCGATGTTCCGCTTTTAACCCTTCCTTTTACGAGTTGTCATGAACTAGCACACCAAATGGGATATGCCTCAGAAGCAGAAGCCAATTTTATTGCTTTTGTAGTGGCCTCAAAAACCAGCGATCCTGTTTTTAAGTATTCTATGCTTTTACAAATTTTTACTTATAGCCAATCTGAACAGTTAAGTTTAATTGCAAAGACCGGCAATTTCGAAAAATGGAAAACCATTGTGAATAGAAATAAAAGCTTGCTTGACACAAAGGTGATAGAGGATAGAAAAAAAATAAAAGATTTTTTTATACAAAGACAACACTTGCTCCTGCCAGCTTCAACATCACTTTATGATCAATTCTTGCAATGGAATAAACAAGCAAAAGGAATAAAAAGTTATGATGAAGTGTTATTATGGGTACTTGCTTATAATAAATTAAAGGGAATATAACACTAAAACTGATTCTTCCACATCATACTCTCAATAGGCTTCTCAGGCTGTCCGCTATATTTAGCGTTTTTCTTTTGATTGTATTTAACTTCAATCTCTCCATCTACTGGGAAATAAATAAGTTGTCCAATAGGCATGCCTTTGTAAACACGAACTGGTTGCTTTACTGAAATTTCTAAAGTCCAGTAGCCACAAAAACCTACATCTCCTTTACCAGCAGTGGCATGAATATCAATACCTAATCTTCCAGTAGAAGACTTGCCTTCTAAAAAGGGAACATGTGCATGTGTTTCGGTGTATTCCAAAGTAACGCCTAAATAAAATCCGGTAGGTTCTAAGACAAAACCTTCCTCAGGAATTTCAAAATAGGTAATTGTATTATGTGCTTTCGCGTCTAAAATGGCATTGTCATAAGTAGCTAACCATTTGCCTAAATGCACGTCATAGCTGTTACTTCCTAAGTCTTTGCGATCGTAAGGTTCAATTTTAATGGTTCCTTTTTGAATTTCTTCCAGTATGCGTGTATCTGATAATATCATCTTAATCGATTTATGTTTAATTTCGGTCTTTAAAACAGACCGCAATCTAATTCAAAATGCCTTTCTTTTATCAACAAAATATTAACGAGACTGCACATCTAGCCATTTGGTCTATTCAAGAACCTGCGTCTTTTTTTGAGACAGATGTTCAACTTGCGGTGCCCATTGCCAATGAGGAAAGAAGGACTCAACATTTAGCCGTTAGGTTGCTATTTAAATTAATGATGCCTGAGGCAGATTTAAGTCAATTGGTGATGGCTGATAATGGGAAGCCTTACATAATTGGATTGCCTTTTCATTTTTCATTTTCACATTGTAAGGGTTATGCCGCTTGTGCTGTAGATGACCAACCTGTAGGAATAGATATTGAAATAATACACCCGCGCATTGCGAAAGTGGCGCATAAATTTTTAAATGACCAGGAGAAAACAATGATTGCTGGTTTGGTAGAAAAGGATCAATTGAATCAGTTGGCTTTTTTATGGGCAGCCAAGGAAGCCATGTATAAAAAGTATGAACAATTGGGAATTGATTTTGCAAAGGATTTTAATATCCTTGAATTAACAAAAGGGGATAGGGGAATTGTGCCAGCAGAAATATTGCATAAAGGAAATAAAATAAATGTAAGTTTAGACTATCATTTTGGAAATGATTATGTCTGCGTTACATGTTATCACTAAGATTCTTTCTTGTAGTGAAGCCATCATAGATACTTATTCTTCCTCAGATACTTATTCTTCCTCTAGTCCAAGTGTGGTATCATCCTCTAGTAAATCTAAGTGAATGGCGTCAGCACCTGCAATGCCTTCAATAGATCCTTTAATGTGCATCGCATTTAATAATACTTTTTCGAGTTGCTTTTCTCTAGCTTTCCAAAGTTTTTCCATAGCGTCTCTTTCTTTTTGAATACTAGAGCGCATCTGTCTAAAACCTTCGCCTACCGCTTTCCATTGTTCGCTGAATTCATTACTAGTTAAGTAGTCATATAAAAAACTCATTTTATCGCCTTTATTCACCTGACTCTTTTTAGTATCATGAATTTTTAGAATCGCATTTCTTAATAATAAAGCAACACTTTTAACTTCTTGGAAAGAGCAAATATATACGCCGTCTTTTTCGCCAAAACGATCTAATTCTTTAGGGAAGGTTTGTGTTACAATCACTGCAATATCTGCACCTTGACTGCGCATGTCTGCTTTTAATTTATCAATCCATTCTTGGTTAAAGTCCTTGGTTCTTTTACTTTCATAAATAATTTTACCAGCTTCTTGTCCAAGGCTATTGCGCACTAGTTGTATGCAATCTGCACCTCTTACACCTTTACCCACTTCAGAGATCTGGTCAAAAGGGAAACTTGTTTTAAGTAATTCTTCTAATACCAAACCATATTTATCAACGATATCATTTGGTAATCTTTCAAATGCTTTGTTGAATGGCTTGGTAAATTTTTAGATCGTTAAAATACTTACCTATAAGCTTTAAGCAAACTTGGTAGGTCGC
>JBEGKS010000238.1:0-2747 GCA_041183945.1 Bacteroidota bacterium
CACTCGAAAATACAAAGAGGCTTTACATTTATTAGATACGGCTGCCTTATATGATCATAAGGATATGAATTTATTCATCTTAAAAACAGATGCCTACTTAGCATTAGATCAACCCGAAAAAGCCATTGTCTTATTACAAGAAGCCCTGCATTTATTTGAAGGCCCAGACCGTACTGAAGTTTTATTTGAACTAGCCGATGTGTATGACGACCATGAAGCATTTGATAAAGTATTTGATTGCTTGCAATTAATATTAGAAGAAGACCCTACCAATGAAGAAGCTTTATATAAAATTTGTTTCTGGACCGATTTTACAGGAAGAAATGAAGAAAGTATAAAACTACATCAACGCATTATTGATGAACAACCTTATAATGCTTTGGCTTGGTTTAATTTAGCGGCCGCTTACCAAGGCATTAAATTGCATGAGAAAGCCATTGATGCTTATCAGTATGCCATTGTCATTGATGAAAAATTTGATTATGCGTATCGTAATATGGGCGATGCCTTTTTACGCATTAGAAAATATAGAGAGGCCATTGAAGCATTAGAAAAGGTTTTAGAATTATCAAGACCAGAGGATGTTATTTATGAAGCCATTGGGCATTGTTATCATAGAATGAAAAATTTTGCGCAAGCAAGATTTCATTATAAAAAAGCAGCGCACCTTAATCCCGACGATAGCAGATTGTATCAAAAAATTGCAGGCACCTATATGCAAGAAGAGCAGTGGGAACTAGCCATTAAGCAATTAGAGCATGCATTGAGAATTCATAAGCACATTAATGAGTACTATATTTTAATGGGGGAATGTTATATGCACCTTTTGCAATTCAAAGAAGCAGCCCAGTTTTTTGGAACTGTAGTTAAAAACAAGCCAAAGCAAATTGCCGGATGGGAATACCTAATAAAATGTTTAGTGGCCAATGAACAGTTAGACAATGCCCTAGAACAAACTGAACTTGCTTATATGTCTACGCAAGGGAAAGTCATTTTCATTTTTTACCGTAGTGCTATTTTATTTATGATGGGCAAAACAGCAGAGGGATTATTACAATTAGAGATGGCATTGTCTAAATCTTCTAAACTATTAAAAAAGTTTACCAAATTCTATCCTGAAATTGTGCATGACCCCAAAGTGGCTGACTTAATTGGACAATTTAAGAAGGCAAAAAAATCTTAATCAAATTAAGTTACCTTTGCGCTAATTATAAAATGAAAAAACAAAAAAATGAATTTTAATCTGACTCAAATACCTGAAAGAACAGCCAAGCCAAGAAAAAGTGGTCTTACTATGGTGATGGACAAAGGCTTGAGTTTTGGGGAAGCAGAAAATTTTTTAAGTGTTGCGGGGATTCATACCGATGTAATTAAATTAGGCTTCGGTACTTCTTTTGTTACCCCCAATTTGAGAAAGAAAATTGAATTATACCAAGCAGCTGGTATTCCTGTTTATTTTGGAGGCACTTTGTTTGAAGCCTTTGTAATTAGAAATCAGTTCGATGATTATATTGCGATGTGCAAGGATTATAAAATTGATATGATTGAAGTAAGCGATGGTTCTATTTCAATTCCACATGCTGAAAAATGTGGGTACATAGAAAAAATTTCAAAATTTGCAACGGTATTAAGTGAAGTGGGAAGTAAGGATGCTGCACATATAATTCCGCCTTATCAATGGATTGAACTGATGAGTGCTGAATTAAAAGCAGGGTCTACCTATGTGATTGCAGAAGCAAGAGAAGCGGGCAATGTAGGTATTTACAGAGGCAGTGGGGAAGTGCGTGAAGGATTAGTGCAAGAAATACTTACTAAAATTCCAGCAGAGAAAATTTTATGGGAAGCGCCTCAAAAAGCGCAACAACTTTATTTCTTGGAACTAGTAGGTTGTAATGTGAACTTAGGCAATATTGCACCTTCTGAAGTTATTCCTTTAGAAACCATGCGTATTGGACTTCGTGGCGATACTTTTGACTTATACTTAAATAAATAATCTTGCGCCAGTTCGGATTAATTGGATATCCATTATCCCATTCTTTTTCACAGAAATTTTTCACAGAAAAGTTTCTGCAGGAAAATATTGTCAATGCGAGCTACCATAATTTTCCCATTCCCTCCATGGAATCCTTTGGGGCTTTATGGAAAGAAAATCCAAATTTAGAAGGCTTGAATGTGACCATTCCTTATAAAAAAGAAGTCATTCCTTTTTTACAACATAGTAGTGCTGTAGTGCAAGAAATTCATGCTTGTAATTGCATTCGAAAATTCAATAATGAGTTGTATGGTTATAATACTGATGTAATTGGTTTTGAAAAATCTTTACTTCCTTTTTTACAACCACATCATACGCATGCACTCATACTCGGCACTGGTGGTGCGGCTGCGGCAGTAAGGTGGGTGCTTCAAAAATTAAATATTCAATTTCAGTTGGTTTCAAGAAAGGCGAACACTATTGAAGCGAATAATGAAATGAAAGCTTCTTTAAATTATGATCAATTATCTGCCTCAGTGATAGAAACTCATACACTTATTATAAATACAAGCCCACTGGGTATGTATCCCAATGTGAATGAAGCGCCACCCATTGCTTATGAGGGTATAACGGCGCAGCATCATTTATACGATTTAGTGTATAATCCAACAGAGACTTTATTTATGCAAAAAGGTTTAGAAAAAGGCGCCACTGTTCAAAATGGATTAGCCATGCTGCATATACAAGCAGAAGAGTCTTGGGCTATATGGAATGC
>JBEGKS010000239.1:0-2744 GCA_041183945.1 Bacteroidota bacterium
TTGTCTAGTCCAAAGGCTTTTTGATCGCTTTGTGACAATTGCTTGATATTAAAGTATACATCCATAATAAAGTCTTCTCTAATTGATAATTCATTTTCAATAGAGAAGAAACTTTCAATAATCACATAAGTAATATCTGTATGGAAGTCCTTACTTTTCAAGGATTCATATTTACTATAAATACCCAATTCCTGAGACTCATTCAATTCCTGCATCACCTTTTTAAAACATAGGTTTACGCGGGGTTGAATTCTAAAGCCTAATTTAAAATCCACACGCATTACCTTGTCATCCACTAATTCTCGAATAGAATATTCCATTCCATAAGGAGAATCGGTTCTGTCAATATGTAAAAACCAATAAATATCGGCGCGTTTTGGTTTTCTATTTAATATAGAATCAATAATACGGTGTTCAATCTCTCTGTGGTTATTGGCCTTGGTCAAATACACCAAGTGCGTTGCATATTTAGGTATATCCTTATCGCTACTTAATTCAGTAAGTGGTTCTAGGTAGTCTTTCAATTTTACAAAGTCCAAATAACGATTGGTAATTTTTCTTGCTCTATGCCAAATCATCATTACAAAAATCATACTGAAAGAAAATATAAACGTGATCATTGCTTCGTGAATTTTCACCACATTGGCTACAAAAAAGGAGACTTCCACAATGGCAAAAACTAAAATGATAATAGCCACCACCCACTGACTCCATCTTTTCACATTTAACATGTAAAAATTAATTAAAATTGTAGTCATGATCATAGTGACAATAATAGAGAAGCCATAAGCAGCAAGCATGTGTTCACTCTTTCTAAAATAA
This sequence comes from Bacteroidota bacterium, assembly GCA_041183945.1. GTDB lineage: Bacteria > Bacteroidota > Bacteroidia > Chitinophagales > Chitinophagaceae > Sediminibacterium. Next base: position 823 of record JBEGKS010000239.1, read on the forward strand.
AGTAGCATGGTCACACAGCCTACCCAAAGAATTAAGTTTAAACTAGGAATATAAATTTGACCTTTTTGGTCTGTTGGAAACTTTACAGTGACACGTGGCCAAAAGTTTAAACTAATAGCCTCGTTAATTAAAGTAAAAGACCCGCTAATTAAAGCCTGGCTGGCAATAATGGTAGCAATAGTGGCAATACCAATGCCAATTAATAAAAACCAATGGGGCATTATTTCAAAAAATGGGTTAAGGCCATTTGAAGTAGTTCCCACATGATTTAATAACCATGCACCTTGGCCCATATAACTCATCACTAAGGCAAATTTTACAAACATCCAGCTTACCTGAATATTTTTACGACCGCAATGTCCTAAATCGCTATACAAAGCCTCGGCTCCTGTGGTACATAAAAACACCGCACCCAATAACCAAAAACCTTTAGGATAATTGACTAATAAATCAAGTCCATAATAAGGATTCAATGATTTTAGAATAGAGATATTACCAACTACTTGAATCAATCCTAAAATTAAAATCATGGAAAACCATATCAACATAATTGGACCAAATGCAAATCCAATAATTTTTGTACCAAAGCGTTGAAAGAAAAAAAGTAAAGAGATAATGGTAAGTACAATGCCTACAGTTAAATTATTACCAGGTACAATAACTTTTTCCAAGCCTTTAATGCCCGCTAATCCTTCAATAGCCGAAGACACAGATACAGGTGGTGTAATCATACCATCGGCAAGTAACATGGCAGCCCCCACTATAGCGGGAATATATATCCATTTTACATAGCGACGAATTAATGCAAACAAAGAAAAGATTCCACCCTCACCACGGTTGTCTGCACGAAGTGTTAAGAAAACATATTTAAAAGTAGTCTGTAAAGTTAAAGTCCAAAAAACACAAGAGATGGCACCATAAATTAATTGTTCTGTAATGACTTTGTGATTAATGATGGTACTAAATACATACAAAGGAGAGGTTCCGATATCTCCGTAAATAATTCCTAAAGTAACTAATAAGCCTGCAACAGAGAATTTGTGGGTATGCCCATTGGTGGTATGTGCCATGAATCAAAGTGAATTGAGGACAAAGTTTATAAAAATAATAATTAGAAACAGCTTATTAGACTAAGTATTTTAAAAATACTGCCAATTATTTTTACAAAGGCTTATAAATACCCCATTTTGCTTCCACCGCTTTGAAACGAAAATCAAAAATTCCTTGAAGCTGCTTTTTGACCATGACCACCTGGGCAATATCCCCTAAAAATCCTAAGGGAATTTTATAGTGGACAATATCTTCCATTTTCACGCCTCCCTTTACCTCGGTAAAATGGTGTTGATGGTGCCACATGGTATATGGGCCAAAGCGCTGCTCGTCTACAAAATAGGCACCCTCTTTTACATGGGTAATTTCCGTCATCCAATAAAGTGGTATGCCCAAGAGGGGTTTTACGGTGTATTCTATAATTTGACCCGGGTACATTTTAGCGCCATGGTGCTTGCTAATTATGTTAAAGCCCATTTTTTCAGGGGTAATTTTAGCAAGGTTGGCTGGACTACTAAAAAAATCCCAGGCTTCTTGAAGGGAAATAGGAATAAACTGCTCGGTGTGGAGACTATATACTTTTGACATACTAATACAACAACACATTGTCGTTTTTGTTGTAATAAATTAGCTTAAAGCCACTAATTTTATACTATGATAACTAAGGCCGCCCAATTAAAGGCATTTGAAACCATTTACGAGAACTTAAATGCCCAACAAAAACTGGCCGTGGATACGATTGATGGTCCCGTGATGGTCATTGCAGGACCTGGTACAGGCAAGACCCAAATACTAGGCGCCCGCATTGGTAAAATACTTTTAGAAACCGATACCGCTCCTGAAAACATATTATGTTTAACCTATACAGATGC
>JBEGKS010000240.1:0-2740 GCA_041183945.1 Bacteroidota bacterium
CCAAGTAATAACCAAAGGGTTTGTTTGTAAGGAAATTGAATGAGTAATGCAATGCCTGCTACTATTTCAAGCGTATTCATCACAAGCGCAAAGGCTAAAGTATAATCATTTAAAAATTGAACACCCCAAACATCGAAAAATTCTTGCATTTTATAGCTAAGGCCCAAGGGGTCATTGGCTTTAATTAAACCAGAAAAAATAAAAAGTAAACCTACTGTCCAACGTAAAATTTTAAGGAAGTTTTGCATACCTTATTTTTAGTGTTTACCTTCTGCCATTTGTATTAAGGCAAATGCTGAATAATTAAGAATGTCTACAAAATTGGCATCGATCCCTTCACTTATTAGTGTTTTGCCATCGTTGGTTAGAATTTGTCGAATGCGCATTAATTTCATTAAAATTAAATCGGCATAACTTTCTTGACTCATATCTCTCCAAGCTTCTCCATAGTCATGATTTTTGTCCATCATGGTGGTTTTGGCAAACAAAACATTTTCTTGGTAAAGGGCCTGTACTTGATCAACAGGAAGTTCGTCTACTTTGGGGTCTCCCAATTTTAATTGTATTAAACCAATAACGGCATAATTTAGTATGCCTTTAAATTCAGATTGAATATCGTCCTCCACTTTCTGTGTACCTAAGTCTTGAATGGTTCTAATGCGCAAGGCCTTTATGAATATTTGGTCTACCACAGAGATAATTCTAAGTACTCTCCATGCGGTACCATAGTCCTTTGTTTTTTTAATAAAGATGTCACTGCAAGAAGCAATAGCTTGATCAAATTGTGCGGAAGTTTGACTCATTAAATTTCGTCCGATTACTTTGTTAATTAATATCTTTGAACCACTGCAAGATAATCAATTAAGCTTAAATTAAAACTATGTTTAAAATACCTGCCAAGCATTTAGACTGGCAAATTAATACCCCCCAGGTGATGGGTATTTTAAATATTACCCCGGACTCCTTTTATGCAGCGAGCAGGCATTCAAATATAGAAAGTGCTTTAATTCAAACCGAAGTCTTTATAAAACAAGGGGCTAGCATTATTGATATAGGCGCACAAAGTACAAGACCTGGTGCCAATATGGAAGGGGTGGAAATTGAAATAGAAAGGCTTGTTCCAATAGTTAAAGCCATTAGTGAAAAATATCCTCAACAACTTATTTCGGTGGATACTTTTTATGCAAGGGTTGCGGAAGCTGTCTTAGAAGCGGGTGCACATATTATAAATGATATTAGTTGTGCATGTATTGATGAAAATATATTGACTGTGGTGGCTAAATACAATGCAGGCTATATTGGCATGCATTTAACGGGCGGTATTGAAACTATGCATACAGTGGAGTCTAGAGAAGATATAATGGAATCTCTTCTATCCTATTTTGAAGATAAAAAGAAATTAGTAGCTAAATATGGTATACATAATTGGGTCATTGACCCAGGTTTTGGATTTGGGAAAACGGTGGAAGAAAATTTTACCATTCTTAGAAAATTTGAATCCTTAAAAGTATTGGGCCTTCCCATTTTATTAGGGGCATCTAGAAAATCTAGTTTATATAAAACCTTGGGCATTGAATCTAAAGAAGCTTTAAATGCTACTACGGTAGCAAATACAGTTGCATTATTAAATGGTGCAAACATACTCAGAGTGCATGATGTGAAAGAGGCAGCAGAAATTATTCAATTACTACCATATCTAAAATAAAAATGCTCCTCTTATTAGGAGAAGCATTTTATATTTTATAATTGCAAAAAGAATTTTTTAATTATTCTTTATAGACTTATCTATTACAATCTTTATTTTACTACTGGTGGCGGTGGAGGTGCAATTGTGCTTGCTTTTGGAGCAGCAGTTACATCTTGAATTTCAATATCAAAAGCTAAATTGTCATAAGCCTTGATTACACCATTTGCTTGTGGGCCATAAGCCAACATAGCGGGTATATATAAAACGCCTTTACCACCTTTACCAAAATACTTTAATCCAATATCCCAACCTGGAATTACACTACCTGTACCTACTTTTACATCGTAAGGCTTAGCAGCAGGATCGTTTGGTTTCATGTTTGAATCAAACACTTCTCCTTTTAATGTATATCCTTTGTAATATACGCTAGCTACTTTTGTAGAATCAATTCTGTTAGAAGCATCTCCAGCTTCTTTAGTTACAACAAATACACCTTCTGGAGATTGAACTGCAGTAATTTTATTTTTAGCTAAATAAGCGGCAATAATGCCAATCTCTTTTGCTTTTTCTTTGTCTTGTTCTTTTTTGTAATCTGCATCTACTAATTTAACATCAGTGAATACATCAACAATTTCAGCCTTACCTAAAATGATATCTTTAGTTTTAAACACTTCATTTAATTGTAACACTTTCATGCTTACTAAAGTATCTACACTTAAAGAGAATTCAACCTTATCCCCTTTTCTACATTTCATGATTACTTCAGTAAATGTATACTTACCTAAACGAGCTGTGTCAATAGGAAAATAAACAGGTATTACACCAAAAGTTGAACTTAAAGTAGTGTCTTTAGATTTTAACTTGTACTCTACATTTAATTTAACGAACTGGCCTTGTTGTAATAATTTTTCATTACCACTACCGTGTGTAATTTTGTAAGGCATACCAGAGGGGGCTTTTTCATATTGATTACAACTTGCAAGCAAGACAATAGCAGCCACTAACTTTAAACTTGATTTTATCATTTTATTTTAATTGTGTTAATTGTGATGT
>JBEGKS010000241.1:0-2731 GCA_041183945.1 Bacteroidota bacterium
ACCTGACAAACCTTATGAATTAAAAGGGGAAGTGAATAATGTATGTTTTGTGGAAGGCTTGGTATATTATAAAACGCAGTGGTATTTATACTATGGCACTGCCGATTCTAAAATTGCAGTGGCACTTGCTTCTGATCATTAATTTAAAAGGCCAAGCTATTAGTGATTGGTTAGTAGTAATTCTTTTCTAAGGTAAAACCTTAATAATTTTTTCAGCAATAAATTTTGCTGTTTCTCTTTGAACACCCTCAACATCTTTAGATACAAGTGGCGATGCCAACACATGGTTTCCAGTTTTAGGCATGGATTTAATTACTTTTAAATAATCGGGTGTGCTAATTTGTGAAAACATTCTTTGTGTAGCAGCTACTTTCACAACTTTATCTTGATGCGCTTCATCCTTATAATAGTATAAGGTTAAACAAGGTTGCGTAATTTTTTTAAATAATTGTTCGTTCATGGTGGCCTCAATTAAATTTTCCAAAGCAACCGTCGCTTCTAAACGGTAATGAGGGTACCAGTATTTTGGAAAGTCTTTATTTGTGTAGGATACATTATTGAATTTACTACCTTGAATGAGCCTAGCAATTTGTAGTCCCCATGGATCATTTAATAATGGAGCGCTAGGATTATGAATTTCAATATTGGGTGAGTATAAAATGAGTCCTGCAATGTCGGGAAAATTAGCTGCCAACTGTAAGGATAAAGTACCTCCTGTAGAAGTGCTCATTAAAATTACTTTTTTTCCAAGTTTCTTTCCAATGGCATAGGCTTCTTTAGCAGATACCCATAAATTTTCAGCAGTTAAATTTTTCATCGCATCAGAACCTGTTAATCCATGTTCTGCTAATCTTGCTAAATATAAATTACAATGAAATTGTTTGGCAATATTTCTATGCACCGGGTCGCCTTCCATTTGACTTGCGCTAAACCCATGTAAATAAACAATAGCATATTCGGTTACTTGATTGACGCTATCTGCCCAAATAATTTTTGCTTCATTATTAGATTTGATTTTATAATTGCTTTCCATTTTACTTACATAATCATCTACAGTAATTTGATTGGAAATGTAAGGAAGAGCGTTGTCGAAGTAGGGTTTTTCTGGATGCGGGCCCAGTAAATAAATAGCAACCATGTTGATGGAAATAAAGAACCCTATTTTCAACTTCCGCATTTATGCTATTTTGCGCTAAAACTAGGCCAAATGCCTTGTTTTAAAAAAATATTTTATGTACCTTAAATATCTAAAATGTTAGTATGTCACAACAAAGGTTTTTATCACTAGATGTTTTCAGAGGAATGACCATTTGCTTAATGATTATTGTGAACACACCGGGTGATGGTGCACATACTTTTGCGCCCTTTATGCATGCAAATTGGCATGGTTTTACTCCCACCGATTTAGTATTTCCCTCTTTCTTATTTGCTATGGGAAATGCCATGAGTTTTGTTTTACCTAAATGGGATAAATTAAGTACCCCTGCCTTTTTATTAAAAATAACCAAGCGAACAGCACTCATTTTTTTACTAGGTTTTTTAATGTATTGGTTTCCATTTACGGGCCCTTTGAGTGATACTAGAATATTAGGCGTCTTACAAAGAATTGCTTTATGTTATGGGTTTGCGGCCATCATTGTGCATTATATGCATGAAAGAGTGATGATGATTTTAGCGGGCGTTTTATTATTGGTTTATTGGTATATCTCTATACACTTTGGTGATGCTGCCGATCCATTGAGTATTACAGGCAATGCAGGTATTAAATTCGATACTTGGTTAATGGGTGAGCGCCATATGTACCATGGAGAAGGTTTTGCTTTTGATCCAGAAGGATGGTTAAGCACTATGCCTTCCATTGTGAATGTATTAATTGGTTATCGAGTGGGAACCCTTGTTCAAGAAAAAGGCAAAACTTATGACGGACTTACCCATTTATTAATGTGGGGTGCTGGCTTTATGTTTTTGGCCTACATGTGGAATTATCAATTTCCTATCAATAAAAAATTATGGACAAGTTCTTTTGTCCTTTTAACGGTGGGCTTGGATATGATTATTCTAGCTACCATTATTTATAGAATTGAACTACACCATCAACATCAATTTGCCAGCTTTTTTGAGGTTTTCGGTAAGAATCCGCTAGTTATCTACTTATTCTCAGAACTCTTATTTGTTTGCCTAAGTTTGATTCAAATAGATAATCAGTCCTCTTTACAGTGGATTTACAACAATGGGTTCGCTCATTTTGCGCCCTACTGGTCCTCCCTGGCCTTCGCCTTTTCTTATATGCTAGTTTGCTGGCTATTGGGTTATATATTAAATAAATATAAGATATATATAAGGGTGTAAATCTTATTAGTCCATTTTTCCCCATTTGTTTTTTTAGGAGCCTTAAACCTTGTACCTTTGCAGCCTCAAAACAGTACATGGAAATAAGAAACATCGCTATTATCGCTCACGTTGACCACGGTAAAACTACCTTGGTGGACAGAATCTTACACGCTACAAAAGTATTCAGAGACAACCAGGAGACTGGGGACTTGATCATGGATAGCAATGAGCTTGAACGTGAGAGGGGAATTACCATTTTAAGTAAGAACGCTTCCGTAACATATAAGGACGTTAAAATTAACGTAATTGACACACCAGGTCACTCTGACTTTGGAGGTGAAGTGGAGCGTGTATTAAAAATGGCAGATGGTGTTTGCTTATTAGTAGATGCTTTTGAAGG
>JBEGKS010000242.1:0-3780 GCA_041183945.1 Bacteroidota bacterium
GTATTTTTCTTATGTCCAGTAGTATATGTTCCTTTATCAATTATATTCCCATTTTCTAAAATAGTATAAGTTGAATTTGACGAAAATTCTAAAATTACACTAGAACCTTTTACAATTGGATTATAACTAGTTAATGTTTGATTATAAGAAGTTGTTTCAATCCAATTCCATTTACCAACTAATGATGGGGTTGAAACTTCTTTACTACAAGATGTAAAGATTAAAAATGGAACTAACAATAAAAGTAAATTACCTTTTTTCATACCACTAATTTAGTATAAATCTGTAAAATCCATAAAAATATGTGATTTTCCTACCCAATTTCGGTAGGATATGAGGTAGGGAAAGAAAAAACCCTCACACAACTAACTGATAATCAGCGTTATATGAGGGTCTGTGTCGGGAAGACAGGATTCGAACCTGCGACCACCTGGTCCCAAACCAGGTACGCTACCGGACTGCGCTACTTCCCGTTCCTATTACTAGTTGCCTAGTAAATATTGTCTCCGGTGTATTCTACTTCTTTATATCTAATCCAAGAACTAAATGAGAGCGGAGAGGAAGGGATTCGAACCCTTGGTACAGTTTAACCCGTACGGCAGTTTAGCAAACTACTGATTTCAGCCACTCATCCACCTCTCCTCCAAAACAAAAATAAGCAGCTTGGCCTTAAATACCTAAAAAAAGTCCGGAATAAACTCAAATAAAGTTCGTTCCGGACCAGAATATAGTTATTTAATAATTTGTAGTGGTCAAAGGGCTTCTTACATAGCCGCTAACTGCACTTTTTGAGTAAGCTCCATCACGTTCTCTCTGAACATAGAGTCGGTATCCATTAAGTCCTTCACCGTTTGGCAAGAATGTATAACCGTGGTATGATCTCGTCCTCCAAAATGCTCTCCAATTGTTTTTCGTCCTCCAAAATGCTCTCCAATTGTTTTCAAAGAATTCTTTGTGAAAGCCTTTGCTAAGTACATGGTAATTTGACGCGCTTGTACAATTTCACGCTTACGTGTTTTTTGTAACAATTTATCATAAGGTACTTCGAAGAATTCACAAACCATTTTTTGAATAGCGTCGATAGTAATTTCTTTACTACTCGTTTTCACAAAGTTGCGTAATACCTTCTTCGCTAATTCAACATCAATTTCTTTTTTATTCAAAGAAGACTGTGCTAATAAGGATATCAAAGCCCCTTCTTTCTTTTGGCATATCTAAACCATCGGCCTTCATTTTCTTTTCCAAAATTTCAATACGCGTATCGTAATCTGGTACTTGAATATCGGCACTTAATCCCCAACGGAAACGACTTAATAAACGCTCTTGTAAACCTTCTAAATCCTTAGGGGCTTTATCAGAAGTTAAAACCAATTGTTTACCGCTTTGGTGTAAATGATTGAAGATGGCAAAAAAGGCATCTTGAGATTTTTCAGCTCTGTTGAAGAACTGAACATCATCTATAATTAAGACATCTATTAATTGATAAAAATGAATAAAGTCATTAATGGCATTATTGCGACTATGATCTTGGAACTGATTAATGAACTTTTCAGAACTCACATATAAAACCACCTTATTTGGGTGAATGCGTTTTACGTCATTTCCAATAGCTTGAGCTAAATGTGTTTTACCTAAACCTACACCTCCATAAATAACCAAAGGATTAAAGGAATTAGCTCCTGGCTTTTCTGCCACTGTTTTACCAGCTCGGCGCGCTACCCTATTGCAATCCCCTTCAATAAAGGATTCAAATGTATAATTATGATTTAATTGAGGGTCAATTTGCATTTTCTTCAACCCAGGAATTACAAACGGATTTTTCACAGGGTTGTCAATCACCAACGGGAAGTTCATCTCGTTGTTATTGTAGGTTTTCATGCCGCTAGCTGGAACATCCATTGAACCTTTCTTGTTGTTTCCGCTATCGACCATGATACGATACTCAAGTCTAGCTTCTTTGCCAAGCTCACGCTTTAAAGTCTTAGCTAATAAGTTAACATAGTGCTCCTCGATGTACTCGTAAAAAAATTGGCTGGGAACTTGAATCAGTAAAACGTTGTCTTTTATATCAACCGGTTGAATTGGCTCGAACCATGTTTTAAAATGTTGCCATTCGACAATATCCTTAATAATTTTTAAGCAATTACTCCAAATTAAATCTGCGCTCTTAGCCATCTTACTTTCTTGCTCTTTGTATATTTAAAAAAAGGTACGTTTTGATCTTCAACCCTGGATTAAGGAATTGTTAACCGGACTGCGAATATGACGACTTATTGTTGAAAAAAAAACTTTTTTATTTGGTTTTTTTTACATGTCCCCAAAACCCTACAAACCCCGTGTTTCATTCCCCCTAATCAGGCGTTCAAGATATAGCCTTTTTCTTAATTATCGATAGTTATCCACTTATTTTTTAAGTATTTTTTTTCTTTAAAAACTAATACTTATTTGCATTTATTGGCAGGTATTTAGATTTGGCCTTTAAATACTACCTTTACCTATATAATTATAACTATGAGCTACGAATTAACCGGCAAACTAATTGCTAAATACGAAATCATTCAGAGAAAAGAGACCTTTAAAACTAGGGAATTTGTGATTGAAAAAACCGATGATATTAACGGTAAAACAATAACAAATTATGTTAAATTTCAATGTGTTCAGGACCGTACCACTATGCCTGACCGCTTCAACCTAGGAGACACCGTAAAAGTACTCTTTAATATAAAGGGGTCTAAGTGGAATAAGGAAGGTAAGGACAACTATATTACCAATTTAGATGCTTGGCGTATGGAAGCAGTGGCTTTAGGAGGCAGTACAGCCCCTACTGAAACCAGCACTTACTTTGACATACCAGCCAACGAGTCTGGCGATGATTTGCCATTCTAATAGCATTATTATACCATTATAGTAGACTAAGCAAGCGCTTATGCTACTATAATTTATTGAGCATTTTTTTAGGATAAAAACCTAACCCATGCAAACCAAAATACAAGTTCGTCTTACCCCTTCCGAAGCAGCCCATGGCCCCAGCATTGTAAAGGTCATTTCTCAAATTACTGGAGAGGCTGAAAGCTCCATTACAGGCTATCAAATTTTTAAGAAATCGGTGGATGCCAGAAGTAGGCAACAAATTTGGGTGAACCTAACCCTTATTACTTTCATAAAGGAACCAATTTCTCAGCGCTTTATTGAACCCCTACTCTTCCCCACACTCCCATCCCATGCCAAAGAGGTGATTATTATTGGTGCAGGGCCGGCCGGATTATTTGCAGCCCTTGAATGTATTCAACTAGGATTAAGGCCTATTATAATAGAGAGAGGTAAAGATGTTCGAGCAAGAAGAAGAGATTTAGCGAGTTTAAATAAAGAAGGAATAGTTAACCCGGAAAGTAATTATTGTTTTGGTGAAGGAGGTGCAGGCACTTATAGCGATGGTAAATTATATACAAGAAGTAATAAAAGAGGAAGCATTGATAAAATATTAAGACTGTTTTACCAGTTTGGTGCCGATGAAAATATTTTATATGAAGCGCATCCGCATATTGGAACCAATAAACTACCCCATATTATTACTGCCATGCGTGAGCAAATTGAAGTAAGTGGTGGTAAAGTTTTATTTGAAAAAAAATTAGTAGACTTTGTCATTGAAAAAGATTCCATTCAAGAAATTATTACAGCAGATGGAGACCACTTGAAGGCTGCTGCCTATATTTTAGCTACTGGCCATTCTGCACGAGATATATTTACTTTATTATTTGAAAAAAATATTAGTGAAAATAT
>JBEGKS010000243.1:0-2692 GCA_041183945.1 Bacteroidota bacterium
GCTACTACATCATTCACAAAACTTTCACAGGCTGCAAAATCGGCTGCATTGGCTTGATAGGCTTTTGCTTTCACACCTAATTTTTCTATTTCAGTAACTAGCTGGTTTGCCTTCTCGGTACTACTACCGCTCACATAAGTGAATGCGATATGGGCGCCTTGCTCTGCTAATTTTAAAGCAATGGCTGCACCAATACCTCTAGCGGCTCCAGTTACAATGGCTACTTTTCCTGTTAATAGTTTCATTATTTTTTATTTTTAATAAACCAATAAGTATGCATTAGTATAATACTAGCATTCACAAATATAATAGGATTATCCTGTTTGGTGAATCAATTTCAATTCTTCTACAAATTTACGCTCATTGGAAAGTCTTGGTACTTTATGTTGACCCCCTAGTTTTCCTTTTTGTTTCAACCATTCATGAAAACAACCTGCTCTGACTGCTGTTATTTGCGGAAGGCCTAAGGCTATATTTTTATGTCTCTTGGCCTCATAGTCGCTATTGGCTGCTTGTAAATTTTTATCTAATAAAAGGGTAAAGGCTTCAAGGTCTTTAGGGTTTTCATCAAATTCAATTAACCATTCATGAGCACCTGTATTTTGATCCGACATATAAATAGGCGCTGCTGTATATTCTTTAATAGTAAGTCCCATTGAAGAGCAGGTTTCACTAATGGCCTTATCGCTATTGTCTGCAATTAACTCTTCTCCAAAAGCGTTGATATATTGTTTTAATCTTCCACTTACTTTAATACGGTAAGGGCTTGTGCTTACAAATTGAATAGTGTCTCCTACTAAATAACGCCAGAGTCCTCCATTGGTACTAATCACTATCGCATAATTTTTCCCCACCACTACTTTATTTAATCCATAAGTAATAGGATGTGCTTTGCCATATTCCTCCACTGGCATGAACTCATAAAAAATTCCATGGTCTACATAAAGTAACATACCCTCTTCATCCAATCTATCTTGCGCCGCAAAAAAACCTTCACTGGCATTGTATATTTCTATATAATTACAATTGGGCCCAATGATTTTTTTAAATTGTTCTTTATAAGGAGTGAAAGAAACACCCCCGTGAATATATAATTCAAAATTGGGCCAAACTTCTTTTATGTTTGCCTTACCTGTAATTTCTAAAATTCTTTTTAGTAAAACCAAGGTCCATGTTGGCACACCCGCAATAGAAGTGACGTCTTCTTCAATGGTGCTTTGTGCTAAACTTTCAATTTTATTTTCCCATTCATCCATTAAGGCAATGGATAATTCTGGCGTACGAATAAGGCCTGCCCAGAAAGGAGAATTTTGTAATAAGACCGCACTTAAATCACCGTATTGAATATCATCTTTGATAGGATGCACTTGATGACTTCCTCCAATGACCAAAGATTTTCCTGTCAGTAAATCACTATCGGGTAAAACATGATAGTAACTAGTAAGCACATCTTTGGAAGCTTGAAAATGATTGTCTTCAATATTTTCTTTGGTCAGTGGAATAAATTTACTTTTATCACTAGTAGTGCCACTACTCTTTGCAAACCACTGTACGGGCGTGTTCCAGAGCACGCCTTCTTCTGCTTCTAATATTTGTTCTATATAAGGTTTGAGGTCTTCGTATTCTTGAATAGGAACAGTGGCTTTAAATTTTCGAATATCAAATATTTCAGCAAACTGATATTTTAAACCAAACTGTGTATACTGACCATGTGTAATTAAATCTTGTAAGACTTCTCTTTGTGCTGAAATAGGATCATTCACCCAATGTTCAATTTGCCCATAACGAAGGCGCGCTAATCTTGATAATGCGGGGCTAAATATTTTCATTACTTGCTTATCTTGCTTTCTGGCCCATTTCAATAATCCAGTCTTTGCGTTTTAATTCAAAGTTGGTGCCTAAGTATAAACGACGCACTTGATCATCTTCTGCTAATTCTTCCGCAGTGCCATGTTTAAATATTTTTCCTTCTATTAATAAGTAAGCTCTATCACAAATAGAAAGTGTTTCGTTTACATTATGATCTGTAATTAAAATACCAATGTCTTTTAATTTTAATCTAGCTACTACCGACTGTATATCTTCCACTGCAATAGGGTCTACTCCTGCAAAAGGCTCATCTAATAAAATAAATTTAGGATCAACTGCAAGCGCTCTCGCTATTTCCGTTCTTCTTCTTTCTCCTCCACTTAAACTATCCCCATTATTATTACGCACCTGATGCAAATTAAATTCATCTAATAAACTTTCTAATTTAAATTCTCTTTCGCCTTTAGTAAGTTTAGTCATTTCTAAAACAGCCATGATATTATCTGCCACCGTTAACTTTCTAAACACACTGGCTTCCTGTGGTAAATAACCCAAGCCCATTTGTGCTCTTTTATACATAGGAAGCTTGGTAATATCTTCCTCGTTTAAGAACACACGTCCTTCATCGGGAGCTATTAAACCTACCACCATATAAAAAGTGGTGGTCTTACCTGCGCCATTGGGTCCTAATAAGCCCACAATCTCACCTTGTTTCACAGAAATGCTTACTTGGTCCACTACTTTGCGGCCTTTGTATTGCTTAATTAGTTTATCGGTATGTATAGCGAGTATCACAATAGAAATTTACACAAAAATAAGGGTAAATAGGGCTTTTCGACCTATAGCTTAATAATATTATATATTTTTGCACCATAGTGTCTTG
>JBEGKS010000244.1:0-5002 GCA_041183945.1 Bacteroidota bacterium
AGGAAGGGGCTGTATCCTTGGAAATACAATACAACATGTCCTCTTCTAAACCATAAGCCGCCAATCGGTGCCAATGGGTGACCGTTTTAATATAAGTAGGCAAATCATTTTTATTTTGATTGTATAATTGATTCGCCATAAAGCTACTATCACAGTGTATATCAAAATTATCCTTAATTTCTTCTATCACGGCTCCAGCAAATAAGACATCTTCTATATTAAATCGGTTCTTCCAACCAGAACATCCTAAAATTACAGGTGCATTTTGTTCTTTTAAGTATTCTACTACCTTGCTTAAGTTAGGAAAGGACCCTGTAATAATATCTTTCGCGCCTTGCTTTAAGGCAAGATGTAATAATTTAGTTCCATTGGTGGTGGTAATGACTAAAATTTTATTTTCAATAAAATCTCTTGGATATTCTGAAGGAGAATTTCCATAAGACAAACCTGGAATAATTTTTCCATCTCTTTCACCCGCTGTCACCCCTCCAGTTCTTTTACCTATTTCCATGCAAAGCTCGGGTGTATCTACAGGAATAATTTTACTTGCCCCATTATATAAGGCAGTGGCCATGGTAGAAGTTGCTCTAAAAACATCGATGATAACTACAATGCTATCTTTTAAATCATATAAGTCTAAAAGCTGAGGAGTTAAAACAGTATGTAAAGAAGGTTTTGTCTTTGCTGCAGTTGTCATAATGCACAAATATACAAAACCTTCATTTTTTATTAGACTAATTCTTTGGCTACCGCATTCTTTTTAGATAAGATCAAAATATCTGAAACAATAATATCGGTACTAACTCTTTTGATGGCATTTTTATCGGTGTAAGCCTTTGTAAGAAGACGCCCTTCTACTGCTATTTCACTGCCTTTGAGTAAATATTTTTCCGCAAATATGGCCAGCTTTGACCAGGCTACTAAACTAAACCACTGCGTTTCATCCACCCATTCTCCTTTGGCATTTTTGTAACGATCATTCACTGCCAAACGCATATTGGCCAATTGACTTTCCTTTAAAATTTTAAATTCAGGATCGGCTCCTAAATGGCCAATGAGTTGGACTTTGTTTTTAATTGCTTTCATACTAATTAATTTGTTAAGACACAAAATTGCAAATAGTAAGAAAACAAAAACACAGTATTTACCCCATTGAAAAAGGGTATAAATAAATGTAAATAATTATAAGATCAATAACGAACGCAAATCTTACTTAAAAGGAAACTTCACCACCTGTGCTTTTACTAAAGTATTTCTAATATCAATATAAATTTCAGTACCTGCTTTAGAAAACTCAGTAGCTACATAGCCCATACCAATGGCCTTGCCTAAACTAGGCGCCTGGGTACCTGAACTTACTGAACCAATTAGTTTACCTGCTGCATCTTTAATTTCATAATAATGTCTAGGTATACCACGGTCAATCATTTCAAAACCGACTAATTTTTTGGAAACCCCATTTGTTTTTTGTGCAAGCAAGCTTTCTTTATTCGTAAAATCTTTGGTGAATTTTGTTATCCATCCCAAACCCGCTTCCATAGGACTGGTGGTATCATCAATATCATTTCCGTATAAACAAAAACCCATTTCTAATCGAAGGGTATCACGTGCGCCTAAACCAATGGGTTGAATTCCATCGGCAGCACCAGCTTCAAATATAGCGTCCCAAATTTTATTGGCGTTGTCATTAATATCTTCAAAATAAATCTCCACCCCACCTGCACCTGTATAACCAGTAGCACTTATAAGTACATTATCAATGCCCAACATTTCTCCTTTTGCAAAACTATAATAAGGCATATTTAATACATCCATACTAGTTAAGGTCTGAATAATTTTTGCAGCCTTCGGACCTTGCACCGCTAGTAGTGCAGTCTTTGCACTTATATTATGCATCTCTACTCCTTTGCTATTATAACTACAAATCCAGTTCCAATCTTTTTCAATATTAGAAGCGTTCACTACTAACATATATACCTTATTCTTCTCTACACAGTACACTAATAAATCATCTACAATACCACCTGTAGTGTTCGGCAAGCAACTATACTGCGCCTTACCATCTTCTAAAACAGAGGCATCATTGGTGGTTACTCTTTGAATTAAATCCAAGGCATCGGGGCCTCTTAATATAAACTCACCCATATGGCTTACATCAAATACACCTGCATGGTTTCTCACAGCAGCATGCTCTAGATTAATACCTGTATAGCTTATAGGCATATTATAACCAGCAAAAGGCGCCATTTTAGCGCCTAGTGCAATATGTTTTTGTGTAAAGGGAGTATTTAAGGCTTCGCTCATTTCAATTAAATTTTCTCAAATATAATCAAAAAAGAAACTGAAAGGAAAGCCTAATGCGTGAATCTGTCTAAATTTTCTCAAATATAATCAAAAAAGAAACTGAAAGGAAAGCCTAGTGGGTAAACCTATCTAGTATCCATTGCAAATCGGTCAATTTACTTGCCGCCTTGCCCACTTTATTCATCTTATCAAGGTTCGAATTACCTATATCCTCCTTCTTAATATCATTTACTTTTACCACTCTAGTTTTTTCTTTTTGCAATTCCTCTTCTTTTAATTTCTTAATATCATTTTTTATGGCCTCTCTTTCTTCTTTCAATTTTTGCAATTGAATTTCTTTATCTAGGTTTTCATCATCCATTTTTTTACTATCATCAGAACGGTCATTAGCATTCATTGGGCTTAAACTCTCCAACCCTGTTTTGGTCATTTTATATTCAATCCCTTTTTCAAATTGATAAGATTCATTGTCCCAAGGTTCATTCCATTCATCATACCAATTCTCATCATTAGTAATACGGTCAATAGTGCCTGTTCTGATTCCTCTTCCATTAATATTTATATTAGTTTGAGACCAACCTTTATTGGTAATTTTAATACGCTTGCCAATAGGTACAGCAATGGTCATAATAATATGCTGGTTTCTGAACTTGTCTATTTTATTAATACCAATGCCTTTGTCTAAATAGAGCATACTATCTTGTTGTGTGAGTTCAAAGTTTATTTTATTCGCAAGTTCATTGGCGTTTTGAACCGTCTTACCATTACTTAGCTTCACAATTTTGACTTGAAAACTATCATTTAAAGATTGAACAATTCTAATGCGTAAATTTCTTACATACACTGTGTCTTCATCAGAGAACCCTTGAAAATCTTCAAATTGGTACCAATGATTTTCATAATATTTCATTTTGGGCGCAGCCGTAATTTCTACATAATCAATTGTAGGATTTGTCAAAGCAATACTTTGTTCTGTAGGTAAATTATGTCTTGAAAAACTATTACCCAAACTGCTACCAAAATAGAAAAGCATTACCCAACCTACAATCCATAAGGCCCAGAAGCTAGATCTCACCCATACATTTGCTTTTTTAAATCCTGCAATTTTTCTAATAACAGCAGTCACTATTCCTATAATTGGCACCCATACAAAAAGTAGAATGGCTCCAATAACAGACCAAGTTTGCGCACCATCTTCTATTAAGAATTTTTTTAAAGGCAATAAGGCAGTAGCTGCAGCGCCTATTCCAAATAAAGCTGCTAATAAGGAGATACCTACAATAGCTAATATAAAATAAACGAAGCCCTTAATACATAAAGTAATAATTCTACCTATATAATACAATAACCCTTTTCTCTTTTCTGCAGAGCTATAAGCATCTTGATTATTGGTTGTTCCTGTCCCCTCATTGTTAGATTTATTCGCTTCATTCGAATTATTCGTTCCTTTATTTCTATTGTATAAATCACTGCCCCAAGATTGCGCTCTTTTACTAAAGCCTTCCATATCATTTTGAATGGTATTTTTAATACTATTTAAATCTACTTTTTCTCCTACCATTTCTAATTTATCTGCACTGGTTTTAGCCTCCGGTAAAACCAACCATAAAACGATGTATACAAAAACAGCCCCTGGACTAAAAGTAATGTCTAATAAATTAGGAAAATCGGGTGCATCCCAAAATTGGAATAAGTGCATATGCTTAAAATTCACCACAAAACGAATGAAAGGAATTAAAAATAAAATTCTCACTATCCAAACCTGAATACCAAAATATTTAGACAAGCCTGCAGCTACTCCCCCAATTACTTTATTATCTATATCTCTAAATAATCTTTTACGCACACCTCCCACTACTTTAACAGAAGTGCTAGGTACTGCAATCCATAATATTAAATAAGCTAGAATATTGATGCCAATTAAAAAGAACCATAGAATGCGCACTACCAAAGGCTCTATGCCAAAGTAGTTAGCAATACCACTACAAACACCGCCCAATACTTTGTTTTGCTCGTCGCGGTATAATCTTTTAGGTCTATTGCTTGACGAATCAAAATTTGAGTAATTACCGCCACTCGTATTCTGATTATTATTCTGATAATTATTTTGATTTGTACTTTGCCCAGATTGACTTGCACTAGCTTCAAAACCATCTTGGGCTTCAAAATCGGCAGGACGACCAATGCTTGCAATAATTAAGTCAATATCGCCCACTGCAATACATACCGTTCCTTTTTTCAAACGGTCTTCACATAATTCAGCAATACGACATTCAATGTCATTAATAATTTCATCGCGTCCTTCTTCGTTCGCAAAATAACTACGAAGCGACTCTATATATTGTTTCAATGTTTCATACGCCATTTCTTCTATAGGAAGAATGCGACCTTGAAAATTGATATTGATTACTTTATTCATAAAATATTTTTTAAAATGTGTATTTAAGAAACTACTTCTGTAGTAGGTTCTGTAATGTTTGTTCTTGGAGCTGTAAGTTGATCCACCGCAGTGGCCATTTCTTTCCAGGTTTGCAATAAAACTTCAAAGGCTGCTTTGCCTTCATCGGTCATCACAAAATATTTTCTTGGTGGGCCACTGATACTTTCCACCCAACGATAATTTAAAAGGCCTGCATTTTTTAAACGCGTTAACAAAGGATACAAGGTTCCTTCTAGTATATGCAAATTGGCCAGCTTC
>JBEGKS010000245.1:0-3528 GCA_041183945.1 Bacteroidota bacterium
AACTACTATTCATGCTGAAACGGAAATTACAGTTACACCAGGTGGTACCTATGCCATCTTTTCTGCTTTTTCTACCATTATTCAACCTGGCGATGAAGTCATTATTTTTGAACCTGCTTACGATAGTTATATACCTAATATTACATTTAACGGAGGGGTAGTCGTACCCATTGCTTTAACTTATCCTAATTATAGCATTCCATGGGATATTTTAAAGGCTGCCATTACTAAAAAGACTAAGGCTATTTTAATGAATACGCCACATAATCCAACTGGGATGGTGATGACGAAAGAGGATATTCTACAATTACAAGAAATAGTTGTTTCCAATAATTTATACTTAATAAGCGATGAAGTATATGAGCATTTAATTTATGATGATAAAAAACATGAGTCGGTCATTAAGTATCCTGCATTATTAGAGCGTAGTTTTGTTTGTTTTTCTTTTGGTAAAACCTATCACTGCACCGGTTGGAAGCTAGGCTATTGTGTAGCTCCAGAAAATTTAATGAAAGAGTACCGCAAAGTACATCAGTTCAATGCCTTTAGTTGCGATACCCCTAAACAATTGGGTATTGCAAAGCATATGGTAGATAAAGAGGCTTATTTAGGTTTAGGCAATTTCTATCAAGCTAAAAGAGACTACTTAAGAAAATTATTAGCAAGCACTCCTTTAAAATATATTCCTTCTTCTGGTTCTTATTTCGAATCTTATAGTTATGCTGCTATATCGAATGAGTCTGATAAAGTATTTGCAGAAAAATTAGTGAAAGATTATGGAGTAGCGGTCATACCTATGTCTGCTTTTTATCATGATGCCACAGATAATAAAGTCATAAGACTTTGTTTTGCTAAAAAAGAATCTACACTAGAAGCCGCTGCCGCTTGTTTACAAAAATTATAATTAACATAAAACCTTTTATTTTATGTTAGCTATTCGAACTCAGTTTTCAAATCATTTTAATGATAGTCCTGCCTTGGTGGTGAAATCACCTGGACGAATAAATTTAATAGGAGAACATACCGATTATAACCATGGCTTTGTACTACCCGCTGCCATTGATAAATATATTGAAGTAGCCATAGGCAAAAGAACCGATGGTGCTATACATATGGTAGCACTTGATTTAGGAGAAACCATCATTCTACCTATTGATAACCTAAGGCCTCATGCTACACAATGGGTGAATTATATTATTGGGGTCGTGGATCAGGTATTCAATAGGATGAAGGCTACTAATGATAATTTAATTAGTAGAGAGCACAACTTAGTTAGTGTAGAAGATAATACAGCTGCGAATGAAACAAAGCTAGCTGCTGGTTTTAATATTTGTATACAAGGCAATATTCCACTAGGCGCTGGCCTTTCAAGCTCTGCTGCAGTGGAGTGTGCGGTACTATTTGCAATCAATGAATTATACCAACTTTCACTTACTAAAATGCAAATGGCCTTAATGGCACAAACTGCAGAACATAAATTCGCTGGCGTAAATTGTGGCTTGATGGATATGTTTGCAAGTTTACATGGTCAAAAAAACAAAGCCATATTATTAGACTGTGATAGTTTAGCCTTTACTTATTACCCCATTGAATTAAAAGACTATAATATTGTTTTATTCGATACACAAATTAAACATGCACTTGCAACATCTGAATATAATACCCGCAGGTTAGAGTGTGAGCAGGGATTAAAAATAATTCAAAAAAAATACGCTTCTGTAAAAACATTCAGAGATATTAGCTTGGAACAAGTAGAGGAATGTTTAGCCACCAGAATCAAGCTATATCAAAGATGTAAATATGTGGTGGAAGAAATTGCCCGCGTTCAATTAGCTGTGCAGGATTTAGCTAAGGGCGATATGGAGGCCTTTGGAAAAAAAATGTTTGAGACCCATGAAGGATTATCCAAATTATATGAAGTGAGTTGCCCTGAATTAGATTTTTTAGTGAATGAGGTTACCACTAATAAAAATGTATTAGGCGCTAGAATGATGGGAGGAGGTTTTGGAGGCTGTACTATTAATATTATTAAAAAAACAGCGGTGGAAGAAATAACAAAAGAATTAAGCGCTGAGTATAATCAAGCAATGCATAAAGAATTAAGCTATTATATTACAAGTATTGAAGAAGGGACTCATTTAGTACCATAAAAAACCAGCTCTTTTAGTAAGCTGGCTTTCATTAATCTAATATTTTTCTCTTTATTATTTCGTTGAAAAACTATACACCGTAGTTTGGTGATAGGTTTCACCTGGTTTCAGTACAGTACTTGGAAAGCCAGGCTGATTAGGACTATCAGGGAAGTGCTGCGTTTCTAAAGTAAGTGCATAATGCTTGTTATAGACAATCCCTTTTTTAGTACCTTTTAAAGTTCCATCTAAAAAATTACCTGAATAAAATTGAAGTCCTGGTTCAGTAGTAGCTACTGTTAAATATCTTCCGCTATTAGGCTCGTACACATTCGCAATTTCTTCTAAGCCAGCTGCTTTATTTAAAACCCAGTTATGGTCATAACCGCCTAATACTTTATCAATGTCTAGTCCTACTTTTTTAGGACTGGTAAAATCCATGGGTGTTCCTTTCACTTCTACTACTGCTCCTGTTGGAATTAATAAACTATCTACAGGTGTAAACTTATCTGCTTTAATTTGTAGAACATGATCATATATAGTAGTGGGCGACTTGCCAGTGCTTAAATTAAAATAAGCATGGTTGGTCAAATTAATCACTGTGGTTTTATCAGTGCTTGCAGTATATTCTATTTTAATTGCATTATTCGCAGTTAATGTATACACTACTTCTACTTTTAAATCTCCCGGATAACCCTCTTCCAAGTCCTTACTTAAATATATTAATTGAATACTGCTATCGCCAGCTAAGGGTGCTGCTTCCCAAAAAACTTTATCAAAACCTTTTAATCCACCATGTAGTGATTGACCATTGTTATTCAAAGCTGCATTGTACTGAACGCCCTCAATAGTATAAGTTCCTTTAGCTAATCTATTAGCATATCTACCTACTAGTGCACCGAAATAAGGATTGCCTTTTTGTAAATAACCATCGAATTTTTCATAACCTGTAAGTACATCGCCCCAGCTACCGTCCTTGGCTTGAGTAATTATTTTAGTAAGTATACCGCCATAATTAATAATACCTACCTGCATTCCAGCAGCATTGGTTAATGTGTATTCAGTAACCGCTTTGCCTTCATAGGTTCCTACATTTTGTTGAACTATAGAAATAGCCTGCTTGCTAGGCCCCAAAGAACAAGCAAAATGAAAAAGGGATAAGAAGACAACCATCATTAAGTTAGCCACTATATTTTTTTTCATTTTGCTTGATTTATTTTTTAATTGATACCAAGATAATTTCTATCAAGATATTTAATACCAAGAACCATTTATGGTTTCATCACCATTCGCATTATTGTTTGCGATTCTTCTTTTTTGATTCTTTCTATGTATAAATGTAGTTATAAACATTAAAGGAATAAAAATAAAGGTTAATGGAGGAATACCCAATATGCTT
>JBEGKS010000246.1:0-2669 GCA_041183945.1 Bacteroidota bacterium
GTTTGTCTTTTAATAAAGTTGAACTAAAGGGCTCTGTATAAAATACATTTTCAATTTGACCTGCAAAATTCCAAGTATCTATCAAAACTAACTCATCATTTGTAAAAGAGGCTAAGTCAAGTATTTTATCATTCCCCCATTCTAGTATTTCTGTTCCCTTATCATCCTTGATTAAATAATGATAAATTATTTTGTCTGCATTATCTGTTTTGGGAAAATTTAAATGTAATACCCAGTAAGTTTCATTTAAATAAACCAGAGGAATGGCATTATGAGATTCCCCTCCACCTAATAATGGATGATCCCCATAGATCCAAATACTTTGACCATAATTGGTTTTGTACTTAAGATGAAAGCTAAGTTTAATCGTATTTTCTTTTTTAACTGTTTTGGTTTTCATGCAATCAAAATCTCTATTCAATCGTTATTACTAGGTTAAGTAACTAAAGATAAAATAATAAAGTGTACGAAAAACACATTAAATTTAATTTTAGTTAAATAATAGTAGCTTTTGTATATTTACCTATACTACTTATTATCAATTGATTATGTAATTAAATGGATAAAATTATTATATACACCGATGGCTCCTCTAGGGGTAATCCAGGTCCGGGGGGATTCGGTGCTATATTAATGTGGGCAGGCAAAACCAAAGAGTTACATGAAGCCTATCGTAAAACCACTAATAATAGAATGGAATTATTGGCGGTGATTAAAGCCTTAAGCGCCTTGAAAACGAAAACCCTACCTATTCATATTTATACCGATAGCAAATATGTAGTAGAATCGGTAGAAAAAAAATGGTTAAACAACTGGATCAAAACCGATTTCAAGGGCGGCAAGAAAAATAAAGACCTTTGGTTAGCCTATCATAAAATAGCTGCCCCTTTTTCTATAAAATTTCATTGGGTAAAAGGGCACAGCGATAACCCACACAATAATAGATGTGATGTATTAGCTACAGAGGCTGCCGACAATGGCCCTTGGAAAATTGATGAAGTTTTCGAATTAAATGAAGCTGCTAAGTAATAGTTGAACTACTACTTAGATACTTAAAATTTAAATGGCTTTGAACTTCGGTATAAGTACACGAAAAGAGCCAAATAAAACCCCTCCAAATACTAAAGTACCCGCAACACTATAAGGATAGAAAGGTAAACCGTCTACCATAGTTTGTATAAGACCAGTAATTGTGAAAGCATGATGATATCCTCCGCCTTGAGACCAAACTAAAAAGTTAGAAACTAAAAAGTAAGCAGTTGGTGCACTTAAAAAGCCAATAAGATATTTAGAAAATTTATTGCTTTGTAAACCAAAACCAAATACTGCAGTACCCGCAATTAATACATAGTTCAATAATTGACCATCATAAAAGCCTTGCATGGCGGTTAAATGATAAGTAAATAATACTTGGTATAATAAGTCTGAAATAAACATAGAAAGTATTGGCAATAAAAAAGCATATTGTTTTTTATTTGCAAATAAAGATCCTCCAAATAAGGCAATAGCAATTTGTGGTGCGAACCCATAAGGTCTTCCAGGTAATACACGGTATAAAGCACTCGTAAGTATCATTATGACTAAGGCCACCAATATTTGCTTATTGAATCTCATTTTTTTGTTTTTAACTTTAAAGGGTAAGCTTCTTATAAAAGCCTAGGAAACAAAAATAAGGTTTTCATTCATTATTTATAAATAATGATTTTCCTCAATTGTGAATAAACTATTTAGGGACATAGGCCTTGAACAGTAAGGCTGGCAATTTAGCCTTTAGTTTGACCATGGTATTTGGTGTTAAAAGCGCAGTATCACCGGCTTTATAAGCTATATCTTCAATGACAACTTCACCCTCCATGACTAATAATAGCTCTAAGCTATAGGTTGAAATTGTGTAAACTTCACCTGCATTTAGCCTTAGTTTAGTTAAACCAAAATCGGGTACAGGACAGGGATAATTTGTTTCTTGGTCATTTAGCATCTCCCCTTTTAGTATTAAAGGATAAGTGGGTACAAAACTAACATGTTGATTAAGCTCCTTAACATCTACATGTTTAGGTGTTAATCCTCCTCTTAAAACATTATCACTATTCGCCATTAATTCTATATTCTGTCCTTCTAAATAAGCATGTAATATGCCTGCCCCTTGAAAAATACCTTGGTACTTTGGAATATTTACAATGTTTAAAATATAAATGGAGAAAATTCCTTTATCAATATTTTTTGCGGGAATCCCGTCCGCATAATATTTATTTGTCCAATAGTGAGGATCCTTTTTAGTAACTGTTCCTCTTGCAACAGCCTCAGCTGCTTCTTCTAATAATGGTTTTAAAATAGCATCAGATGCCTCCATGGGTAGCTGCATAAAAAATGAATAAAGGTTTTGATAATCCACCCCTCTAAATTCATTCATTAAGGGCCTGAAATAAATATAACTATTCAACCTTTCTTCTAAAATGGCTGGCGCTAAAAAACCATGTAGTAACCAAAAATCGCTCAGCGCCACCATGACTTCTGGTTTATGATTCTCGTCTTTGTAATTTCTATTGGCTGCATCAATGGAGATACCCTTGGCTTCTTCTGCCTTAAAACCAATGACTGCATTTTCTTTACTCGGATGCACTTGAATACTTAGCATATCCTGCACATCCAAAATTTTGTATAAATAAGGC